>JAIRXZ010000017.1 GCA_031267995.1 Odoribacteraceae bacterium
GGCATCGGGGCGCGAATGGAGGGTATCGGGAGGCGAAACAAGCAAAATCCCGTCGTCCGCCGTTCACGGCAGGAACAGCAGGGGCAACAGTGCCTTCAAATGCTTCAACTTCACGCGAAGGGCTTGATAGCCGGCCTTTTTCAGCGTTTTCACCGAGTTGGGTGAGATGGCCAGCGCCGCCGCCACCTCCTCGACGCTCATCTCCTCCATGCTCAGCTCGATCACGCGGCGCGTGCGTTCCGGCAATTCGCTAACGGCCTGGTGCACTTCGCCGCAGACCTCGGCGGCCACCATCAGGTGATCCTCCGTGAAGGCCTCCTCGCGCGTCATCCCGGCCAGGATGCGCCGCCGGTTGCCCTCGTCCCGCGCGCGGGTCATGATTTTGTTTTTAAGATAGGTGAAAAGGTAGACCTTCACGGCCAGCAGGCTGTCGAACGTCGCCCGATGCTCCCAAAACCGGATAAAGGCCTCCTGCACAAGATCCTCGCTGGCCTCCCGGTCGCGCGACAATTTGAAGACGTAGTAAAACAGCCGACCGTACAACTCCTCGTGGAGCATCCGGAAGGCCGTCCTCTCCCCGCGGGCAATTTTTTGAACGTGAGTGTCTTCGAGCATGTCGTGCGTGATGTTAACGTTCGCGAATATAAGAGATAAAATCGAATCGACATAACTCCCGCGCCTCCCGGCGCCGCCCCCGGCGGGGGTCAATGCCCTTCTCCGACGCGCGAACGGGCGGGGGCGAGGCTCGTTTTCGAGGCAGAAAAGCGTATATTCGCGGGAGAAATTTAACAGGAAATGAGAGCATATTTAGACCTTTTGGAGCGGATCCTGCGCGAGGGGACGCTGAAAAGCGACCGGACGGGTACCGGTACCATCAGCATCTTCGGGCACCAGGCGCGGTTCGATCTTTCGGCCGGATTCCCGCTGGTCACCACCAAGCGGGTGCACCTGAAATCCATTATCCATGAACTCCTTTGGTTCCTCGCCGGGGATACCAACGCGCGCTACTTGCAGCGGAACGGGGTCAAGATTTGGGACGCGTGGGCGGACGCCGACGGCAATCTCGGCCACATTTACGGGTACCAGTGGCGCTCGTGGCCGTGCCCGGACGGGGGGCATGTCGACCAGATCAGCCGACTGCTGGAGGATATCCGCCGGACGCCGGACTCCCGCCGCCTCGTTGTAAGTGCCTGGAACGCCGGCGATCTGGATAACATGGCGTTGGCGCCTTGCCACGCGCTTTTCCAGTTTTACGTGGCGAACGGACGCCTCTCCTGCCAGCTTTACCAGCGGAGCGCCGACGCTTTCCTGGGCGTGCCCTTTAATATAGCCTCTTACGCCCTCCTGACGATGATGGTGGCGAGGGTCAGCGGGCTGCAACCGGGGGAGTTTATTCACGCGTTCGGCGACGCGCATGTCTACCTGAACCACCTGGAACAGGTGAAGTTGCAACTTTCTCGCGATCCCCGGCCACTGCCGACGATGCACCTGCGGGAAGGGGTGCAATCGATCTTCGATTTCCGCTACGAGGATTTCGAGCTTCGCGGGTACGACCCACACCCGACCATCAAGGGCGAAATTTCTGTCTGAATAATCTCCTGAAAACCACACCATGATATCCATTATCGTCGCCGCTACCCCCTCCGGAATTATCGGTCGGGACAATCGCCTTCCCTGGCGACTGTCCGCTGACCTCAAGCGTTTTAAATCCCTCACCGCGGGGCGCGCCGTGCTGATGGGGCGCAAGACGTTCGAGTCTATCGGGCGGCCGCTGCCCGGTCGGCGCAACATCATCCTCTCCCGCGATGCCGCCTACAGGCCAGCCGGTTGCGAGGTGGCCGGGAGCATCGACGCCGCCCTCGCCCTGCTCGATCCTGCCGAGGAGTGCTTTGTCATCGGGGGAGAGAGCCTCTACCGGAGCTTCTGGCGCCGTGCCGATCGCCTCTATCTCACCCTCGTACATGCCGAAACGGGGGGGGATACCCGCGTGCCGCCCGTCGATCCGGCCGAGTGGCGCGTGACCCGATCCGAGACGTTCCCCGCCGATGCCGATAACCAGCACCCGTACTCCTTCGTGGATCACGAGCGGGTAACCGACGAGGCCTGATGGAACGCCGCGACTATTGTGTCCGCGAGGAGTATAAACACCTGGAGTCCGCCCTGTTGGCTATCCCGGATGCTTTCGCCGGCAGCGGGCGAATCATCAAACGGGGACGCAACGAGATTCGCGTGATGGAGGTGGAGGGGATTTCTCTCAACGTGAAGTCGTTTAAGCGTCCCAACTTCGTTAACCGCTTTGTTTACGCGTACCTTCGTCCTTCCAAGGCGCGCCGTTCTTTCCTCTACGCCAGCAAGTTGTTGGGGCTGGGCATCGGCACGCCCGATCCCGTGGCGTGCATCGTTTACCGGGGGCGCGGCGGCGTTACCCGCAGCTTTTACATCTCGCGCCAGGTGCCTTTTGATTACGAGTTTCGCGACTTGCGCTCGAAGCGCCCCGCGGGGATGGACGAGCTGCTCCGCGCCTTCACCCGCTTTACCTGGGAGATGCACCGGAACGGGATCTATTTCCTCGACCATTCCCCCGGAAACACGCTGATCGCCAGGGAGGGGGACGACTTCCGCTTTTATCTCGTGGACTTGAACAGGATGCGATTTTGCCGCGTCTCCCCCCGCGCCGGCCTGCGCAATTTCTGCCGCCTGAATGCCGACGAGGAGATGATCCGGGTGATGGCCGGCGAGTACGCCCGCCTGACCGGTTCGGATGCCGACGCGATGACGAAGCGCCTCTCCCGCTGGACAAAACAGCACGATGACCGCGTGCAGAGGCGACGGGCGCGACGCGGGATAAAAAAACGCGCACGCGGGGGCGTCACCCCTTCCGTTTCTTGATTTTTCCGAATTTTTTGATGCATTGATACCTCCGCCAGGGATTCAATTTCCGCTCTTTGGGAACGCCCCGGCGGGCGATGTAGTCGGCGGCGGCCTCTATCATTCGCCTGGACACAAGTCCATCGCGATGAGGGTCGTACGCGGCGATGAGTTGCTGCCGCTGGAGGGCAAACGCGTCCGACGACGCCCCGTCAAAGGCGTCGAGCAGCGCGTCGGCATCGGTGAAGTTCATCCAGCGGCCGGCGGCCACGGCGTTGTTGAACGCGACCACGGGCTTGTCCGCCAGCAGCGCCTCGTAGAGGGCGGAGGAGGTGTCGCTGATGACGACGTCGGAGATGAGAATGTACTTCGCGAGGGCGTGATCGTCGATCCATACCGCGTGCTCCACCTCGCCGGCCAGCCGCCGGTACGCCTCCACCCATTCCGGGCGGGTGAGGGGGTGCAACTTGATCAGCAGCAGCACGTCGCGCTCGGCTACCAATCGCCGCAACGATCCTTCCAAAAAGGGCAGGGAGGTCAGCGACGGCGAAAAGGTGGGGGCGTAGAGGGCTACCTGCCGGCGGCCGTGGTCGCGGAGGAGTTGTTGCCGCTCGGCGTCGAAATCGTGGAGGTGTTGGTGGATCCAATCCTGTCGCGTCCAGCCGGTTTCCACCACCTCGAAATCCCCGTGGCGCACCGCCAGGCGGCGGAATCGCTCCGTGAAATAGGGGCCTTGCGTGAGGTACAAATCGAGGTAGTGGCGGATGATCCAGTGTCCCTTTTTCTCGGCGGCGTACCCGTGAAAGATCTCAATTTTCACGCCGGGAAGGTAGTAGGGGACAATGTTGCCGGGGACGAAAATAGCCTCCGGCGAGAAGTCGTACAACGTCTGCATGTCGTTGGTAAACACCACCTCGTCGTGCCGGGGAAAGTCGGGGATATTGCGGGCGTCCACGAACCACAGGACGTCGTGCCCTCCCTTCGCGGCCTCCTCCTGTAGGGGGAAGAGGATGGAGATGGCGTATTTTTGCTCGCAAAACAGGGCTATTCTCATGGTGAAAAATTTTATCGTGCAACACTATAGTTTCGGTCGTCGTCGCCGCCCCCTTTCGCGTCGTCGAGAAAAGATTCCTCCCCCGGTTCGGCAAAACGCTTGCGGCGTGCCAAAATTATACATAATTTTGCAGACTAAAGAGCCGAACCATGAGGAAAGTGATTACATACGGAACGTTTGACGTGCTGCACCACGGCCACGTCAACCTGCTGCGGCGGGCGAGAGAGCTGGGGGATTACCTGATTGTCGGGGTGACTTCCGAGCATTACGATAAGGCGCGCGGGAAACTGAACGTGCGAAAAAGCCTGCTGGAACGCGTGGGCGATGTCCGCGGAACGGGACTGGCCGACGAGATTATCGTGGAGGAGTACGAGGGACAGAAAATCGACGATATCCAACGACACGGCGTGGAGATTTTTGCCATCGGATCGGACTGGCTGGGCAAGTTCGACTATCTTCGAGAATACTGCAACGTGATCTACCTTGAACGCACCAAGGACGTCTCCAGCACGATGATACGGGATAGGACGCGTCGCGTGGTGGAGATGGGAATCATCGGCAGCGGGCGGATTGCCGGCCGTTTCGTCCCCGAATCCAAATATGTCAGCGGCGTGGAGGCGTCGGGCGTTTACAACCCCCGCGGGGAGTCGGCGGCGGCCTTCCGCGACCGGCACGAGCTGCGCTTTGCCACGGACAACCTGGAGGCGCTCCTCTCGCGGGTGGAGGCCGTTTACGTGGCGTCGCCCCACCCGTCGCACGCGTCGCACGTCCGGGAAGCCCTGCTCGCGGGCAAACACGTGCTTTGCGAGAAACCGATGGTGCTGACGGCGAGAGAGTCCGTCGAACTGCACGCCCTGGCCGCCAGCCGGGGGGTAGTCCTCCTGGAGGCTTTAAAAAGCGCCTACTGTCCCGGCTTTAAGCACCTGGTGAGCCTCCTCAAAAGCGGCGCCATCGGCCAAATCAGGGACATCGCGGCCTCTTTCAGCAAGCTGGTGGAGGGACAGCCGCGGGAGATGCGCCGCGAACAGGCGGGGGGAAGCATGACGGAGCTGGGTTCCTACGTCCTCCTGCCCGTGATTAAATTGCTGGGGGTGAATTACCGGCGAGCCTCGTTCTACTCCTGTCACGACGGCGACGGCGTGGATATTTTCACCCGCGGCCTCGTCGAATATCCCACCGCCACGGCCTCTTTCAAGGTGGGGCTGGGCGTGAAGACGGAGGGCGACCTCGTCGTCTCCGGCACGCGGGGATACGCCTACGTGCCCGCGCCGTGGTGGAAAACAGAGTATTTTGAATTGAGACACGAGAATCAAAACGACGTGAACAGGCACTTCTATCGCTTCGACGGCGACGGCCTGCGCTACGAAATCGACGAGTTCCTGCGGCTGATTCGCGACGACGAGGTGCGACACTCTTACCTCTTTGCCCCGGCCGAGTCCACCGCCATCGCGGGGATCATCGAACTCTTCCTGAAGGGCGAACACACCACGCGGATCGACTAATTTCTCCCGCGGGAAACCTTATCAACCCCTCACAACCCCCTCCACACCAGCGCCGACGCCCCGATGGTAGCCCCGTCGGGCAGCGCCGAGGGCAGGACGGCCACCTTCCCCTTGTACAGGAAAAGCAAATTCTCCTCCATCGACCGCCTTATCGCCTCGTGAAAACAGGCGCCCGCCCTGGCCGCTCCCCCTTGCAAAAAAATCGCCTCCGGCCGCACCACCGCCACCAGGTTGGCCAGCGCCAGCCCCAGCATCTCCCCGGCAGCCCGCAGCGTCTTCATCGCGATGGGATCCCCTTGACCGGCCGCCTCGTCAATCGCCTTGGAACCGAGGGACGAAAACGGAATCTCCCGCAACGGGCTATCCTCCACCTCCGTCGCCATCAGCTCGAAAGCCGTCCGTTTGATCCCCGTGGCCGACACGTAAGTCTCCAGGCACCCGCGTCGCCCGCACCCGCACGCCCTGCCGCCGGGCACGACAATCGTGTGTCCCAGCTCGCCGGCCAACCCGTCGTGCCCGTACACCAGCTCCCCGTTGAGGACGATGCCGCACCCCAACCCCGTGCCCAGCGTGACGACCACGAAATGCCGCATCCCCCGCGCCGCCCCGTACGTCATCTCCCCCAGGAGGGCGGCCTTGGCGTCATTCACCACGAACACCGGCACGCCAAAACGCGCCCGGAAAAGGGCAACCACCGGCACCACCCCCTTCCACGGCAGGTTGCTTGCGTGGAACGTCCCGTCGTCGCTATTCCCCGTCGGCACCCCGATGCCCACCCCGGCAATCGCCGCGCCCAGGTCGGCCGCCCGCCCCGTCGCGATGGCGTGCACCCGCTCGATAAGATCCTCCACGCGGGGAAAATCCCACGTCCTGATGCCCTCCTCGACGAGCCGCTCGCCCGTCGCCGTGATTAACCCGATCATGATGTTGGTGCCCCCGATGTCGATGCCGACGGCCACTTGCTGTTGTTCTTGCATGATTATCTCGTTTTTGATTGGGGGCTAAAAGTAATAAAAAAAACAGGAGACCGCCACCGCGATCTCCCGGAATAAATTGCCCTGCCAACCGGGCAAAAGAAAAAGAGACCGATGGGGCGGTCTCTTAAACTAACTACTAACCTAAACATACAAACTTATGAAAAAAAACTGTGTCTTTGTCTTTCCTCTGCAAATGTAGGGCAGCCCGGTGGGGTGACGCGTTAAGAGTTCGTTAATCTTTTCTATATGTAGCTTTAAAGTGACGCCCGACGGATGCCGGGAGCATCCTCCCGGTCATCGTCCAACCTCCTGTACGCGAGTATCCCTCCACCCCGTCCCGCCGCCTTAAAAACGTGAAAAAACGTGGGAAAGATATCGCGCCGGCATCTATTTTTTGTCATACACGATGTTTACCGGGCCGATCAAACCGGACTCGAACAGGGCAGAATCTTTCCCGTAGGGACGGTACGAGGCAAACGTGTACCTTCCGCTCGTGCGCGCTTTGCCTTCGAGCAACCAGCCAGGCCAGTTCCCGCGGTCGGGGCCGTCGTAAGGCAACTGTTCGTCGCCGATCATCCGGTTCGACCAGAGGTTCACCACTTCGATTTCGAGTTGGTTGTTTTTCGATTTCACGGCGCCGGTAATATTCACGCGCCACGGCTCTGTCCACACCACCCCAAGCTCTTTCCCGTTGAGACGCACGCGCGCCATGCTCTTCACCTTGCCCAAGTCAAGATACAGGACGACACCCTTTTCATGGTCGGGCATGTCGAACGACTGCCGGTAGAAAGCCGTTCCGGAGTAATACTTTATCCCCTCGTCGGGATGCGTACGCCAGTCCGCGAGAGTATCAAAAACGATCGAGGCAGGCCCTCCCCATTTGGGATCGAACGAAACCGTCCACGGCTTGTCCAGCGTCGCGAGCGTTGCCGTTCGCGAGAAATTTGTCGTTGTCGTCTGCTTGCGCGCCTTCTTTCGGAACACGATGAAATACCCCTCGTCCACGTCGAAATCCAGCGGGATGCTCGTCAACCCTTTGTCGTCCGCGTACTCGGGCAGGGCGATCATCCGTCCCGTCACCGGATTCCAAAGCTCCGGCTGCTTCCCGCTGATTCTAAACGTGCCAACCGTGCGAACAGGCTGCCCGGTGCGGTTCGAGACGAAGTATATATCGACATCCGTCATCGTCCGGTGCATGTAGCGCACGTTCCCGGTAGAAGAAACAAAATCCGGCGGGATAACATCCGACAGGATCTTCGCCGTCACGTCATAATGTGGATAAAGCCCGTCGGCGCGGGATTGCAGCTCCTCTCCCCAGACGATCTTGCCCTTGCCGAAAGCCCGCGCGGCAAGCGTTTCAGGAAGACCACCCTCGCCCCAAAGCTCGCGTGCAAGCCCCTGCACCTCCGCGTCGCAGGCCGGATAACCCACGAGGCTCGGCGACTGTCTCGGCGGCAGCCCCACGACCGTCGCCCCCTCGCGCACAAGCTCCATGATTTTCCTCAACATCTCCGGCGTCATCGTCTCGAAACGCGGCAGCGCCAGCAGTCGGTACGACGCCCCGCTCGGGAAAACCACGCGCCCCTCCTTCACCGTCGCCTTGTAGATCATACTTGGCGGACAAGCATCGAAATTATACCCCTTCCGATCGGGCAACATCGGGTTATTGCCTTCGAGCGCCGACGCCGGGGCGCGAAACACGTGCGGCGCCCCCTCCGGGCACAGGTAAAGCACGTCCGCGACGGTGCGTCCCTGTTGAAGCATGAACTGCCCGCGCGCCACGTAATCGTGATACGCCCGCGAGAGATACCACCACGTCTGGTTGCGATCCCAGTTCACCCCGTACGGCCCCATCGTCATCCCCGGCCGCAAGCTATCCGGCAGCGCCTGGTGCACGAACGTGTGATACATGAAACGGTTAACACCCGCCGCCCACGCCCATTCGCCCTGATTCTTGATCGTCGCGGGATCGGACGTCCACGCGTCCCCGTTCGTCGTGAACGACTCGGCGGGAACCACCGCCTGTCCCAGCAAATGCGCCGCCGACGCCCCCTCCCCCGTGCTAAACGAAGTATTGTGATTCCCCCCCCGTCGGTACCCCCTGCTATTCCAAAACTCGCACATCGGCACGTCGCTCGCCACCGCGAGTTCCAGATCGGACAGCGGCGTCATATCATAAGGCTCCACGGACAATCCCATCCCGTACCGGCGCGCGTACCGGCGGATATGCCCCGCGTGATACTCCAGCACCAACTCCTGCGCCGTCAGTCGCATATCCCACAGAAACCGCTCGCTCACCTCCCGGCTCTCCACCATCACGCCGGCATACACGGGATAAAACGGTTGGGGATCATACCCCCGGCGCCCCGTAAACTCCTCGCGAAAACGAGCAGTCCAATTCTGCGACCCCATCTCCCAGCTATCCATGTGCAGCATCTGCAATCCCCCCTTCGCGCTTGCCTTCGTGAAGCCGGCACGTTTAAAAAGCTTCTCGGTAAACTGCTCGAAATGATGATTCAGCGCCACGGTATCAAACTTGTCAGCCTCCATCCCAAGCCCCGGCACGGGCGCCGGCCGCGTGGCATTACCGTTATTGCGGCTCCCGAAACGCGCCACCGTCCACTTCCCCTCCGGCACCTCCCAGGTCAGGGAACCGTCCGCCTGCAGGAGCGCGGTAAGATCGATCACCTCACTCTTCCCCACCGGTTTATCATCGGGACGCGCCGCGTACGAGCCGTACGTCGAAAGAAACTCCTTCACCCCGAACGACACCGAACTATACGGTTTGCGATAATACAGCGCCCGCTCCTCGATCTCCCTCATCTTCAAATAAGCGCCATCCACCACGTACCCGGTATCGATCCGCGTGGTCGCCGCTGGAAACGCCAGCACGGCAACATCCTTGTAAAACCCTTCCCACTCCTCCTTTATAGCAGGCTCGTGCCTGAAGAAAGGGGCCTTCGGGTCGGGCTTCGGCAGATTAAACGTCCGCCTTCCCGCCCCTTCCACCTCCGTCGAGGAGAACACGAGATGCTGCATCGACTCCTCGCCCTTCACCCACGGCCCGCCGCTGCCCGTCCACCCTGGCCCCACGCCCAGCGTGATCCCTATCTCGAGCCGTTCGCACTCGTGCACCGCGAAGGCAAACAGATCCTGCCACTCCTCGCTCAGGAAATCGACCTTCCCCCGGGGCACGCCAACGTTCACCTCCAGGAACAGCACGTGACCGATACCCGCCTCTTTCATCGCCTCCAAATCCTTGGTAACGCTTTCGCGCGAAAAGCTCCCGTCCATAAAATACCAGTAGACCCCGGCTCTCGCGCTTGCCGGTGGATTTTGAAATCCCTTTTCGAGTTTAGCAACCTCGTTATCACCGTTACCCGGTACGCTGAATGACAATCCGGTTATCATCAATCCGGCCATCAGCGCCACAATAGTAGTCTTCATTTTTTTCACGTTAGTAATGATTTAGTTCATGCATAAAAAATAACCTGTTTCGCGCCGGCGAAGTTAAAAAATAAAAATGAATCCACGCGGTGGAACACGAAAATGGCTCGCGCGGGTGAAAAAGTAAGAATCCCACACCATGTTTTAGATTTCCCACACCATGTTTTAAAATTCCCACACGATGGATAAACTTCATCCATCGTGTTGGAAAGTTTATCCATCGTGTGGGATTTTTAAAACATGGTGTTGGAAACTTTATCCATCGTGTGGGAAATCTAAAACATGGTGTGGGAAGGTCGATCCATCGTGAAAACCCTTTCACCTTTCCCGTGCCGATTCTCTTTTCGCGCGAGTGGGGAGCGGCATCACGACAAAGAAAATCTCCAACACACTCGATAAAATCTCGACAGGCTCGCCGGCGAAAAAAAGAGAGGCCGGGAGGAGTACATTGACACCCTCCCGGCCGGGGAACATAACAAATGTTATCGCGTGATCGTCCTTGTCGCGCGCGGCGCGGCGCGGGCGTTACCAGCTATCGTTGGTGAAGCGGCTGTTTGACCCGCCGTACTTCCAGAGCACGCTGACGATCCTGCCCAGGTTGGCCGCGGACTCGAACACTTTGCCGTTTTGCCAGGCGTTGGTGGGGTCTAACAGTACGGGATCCGTCACCATGATGATGCAGAATTTGCCCGTGGCAAGGGCGACGCCCAACGCCTCGCCGCCGACGTCCGGGTCGATGCTGTTGTCCGCGCGGGTGAGGAGGGTGATGTCCGTCCCGAAGTCGTGCACCTCCTGGAGAAATTGCTGCTCGATGCCGTTGATTACCCTGAATTCGACGGAGTATAGCTTGCCGCCGACGGCGAAGAAGATGTACTTCCCGTCCGACCGGAGGGCGTACGGCGTGTTGTCCGTCACCAGCCCGTTGCCGGCGAACGGTTGTTGTATCCAGGCGGACATGGTGAGGTTCAGGCCGCTCCTGGACACGGTGAAGGATTGTACCTCGTAGCTGCCGTCCGTTTTCTTGAGGATGTTTCGGAGGTTGGTGATGTTCTGGGTGTTTAGCGCCCGGTGGTCGGCGGCGTAGACGAGGCGGTCGGCGCCCATGTTGTTGACGGAGGTGAAGCCGGCGGGGGCGGCGCCCTCGTTGATCGTCAGTTCCGCTCCCATGGTGGCGATGTTGTTGTTGCCGGGATAGGTTTCGCTGGTGATGGCCAGGAGGCGGTTGTTTCCCTCGTCGTGCGTCCAGAGCGAGAAGGTGTAGGGGTGCGTGGGGATGATCCGCCCGACGCGCGTGCCGGGACGGGCGAAGTAGTGGGGCATGTTCATGAAGTAGGTGGCGTGCAGCACGCCGGAGACGGGGTTGACGCGGACGTAGAGGTTGCCGTCGTCGCCGAGCAGGGCGTCGACGCCCATGTTGTAGTATCCGGAGATGATGTTGACGCCGGCGGGGTAGGCGCCGCCGGAAAATTCGTCGCTGAGTAATACCGCTCGTTCGAGGTTCTGCCCGTTGAGGGAGAGGCTGCCGCTCTGCTGGAAGATGATGATTTCGTCCAGCGAGTTGACGGTGCTGGTGGCCAGGGCGAGGGGGCCGGCGCCGAGGGGGTCGGCGGCGAACATGTCGAGGTATGGCGTGTAGCGTCCCGTTTCGTTGCTTCGGCCGAGGAAGTGGAAGGCCGTCTTCCCCTCCTTTTCGGCCAGGAGGGCGAAGCCGTACTTGTAGGGCGAGTCGACGCGGACGCTGGTGGTTGCCCTGTAGGCGATGCCGTGGCGATCCTTGACGTACAGCTCCAGGGTGATGTTGTTGTTGATGTACGTGGGGACGTAGGCGAGGTTCAACTCGGTGGAGATGTCGTGGGAGTTTTCGCGCCAGAGGAAGGTGAAGCCGGCGGTGTCGGCGGGGTTGGCGAAGGTGAGTTCCGGGAAGAAGCGGGCGGTGTCCACCAGCGTGATGGTGGTTTGCGAGGGGAGGCCGCCGATGGTGACTTCGTTTATCTCGACGTAGTCGTAGTGTCCCTTGTCCTCGTAGCACCCGGCGGCGAGGCAGGCGGCGAGTATGCATGCTATATTTTTCATGATAGTTGTTATTAAGTCGTTAAGTTAACCTCCGATGAGGGCCACGGACATTACCGTGAAGTTGTCGTCCTCGTACACGGTGTGGCCGGCGGCGGCTTGTTCGCGGAGCCAGTTTTTGAAGATGAGGGTGTAGTACCGCTTGTCGTAGTACTCCATGCCGGTCATGTCGCCGACGCCGGTGACCTGGATGAAGAGGCGGTATTTGCTGTCGGAGTAGCGGCCGAGGAAGGCGCTTTCCATGGTGCTGTCCCACCAGGAGGGGCGGGTGATCCTGTCCGTGTACCAGAGGACGAAGACGGTGCGCTCCGTTTCGCCTACCAGCAGCTCGTCCGACCCGCTGACGCGGAGGGCGAGCCGTATGGAGCCGCTTTGGAGGTCGGGCGTCTTGACGAGCTTCACGTAGAAGGTGTCCGCCACGGCATTTGCCTTGATGGCGAAGGTGGCGGGGAGCGCGTAATTCGCGGCGGGGGCGGTGGTGTAATTGTCGATGACGTCGACGTTGTAGGCGCGGTCGCGGTTGGCGGCCTTGCCGATTAGCGATACCACCACGGGGTAGTTGTACTCGTTGTCGGTGGGGTACGACACGAAGGAGAAGGAGGAGGAGTCCACGAATCGCCGCGCGAAATGCACGTAATTGTCCGCGTCGTACACCGTGATATGGTCTCGCTGGCAGGCCGCGATCGCCAGCAGCAGCGCGGCTATGGGTAAAAGATATCTCTTCATAACATTTATTGTTTATAGCCCGTAGGCGGTTTCGTTATTCGGGTAGTCGGGAGTAAACTTTTCGGGCGTCATCTGGACGTTTGCCGGGCCGTTAAAGACATTCCGGTTGAGGCGTTTGAACATGTAGAATACTTGTCCCTCCGTCAGCCCCTCGCGGATTATGTCGTTGATGAGCGCCGTTTTGAAATCGCCCTCCCCGTCGGCGTTGGTGTCGGTATTATCGATGGGGATATTGGCGTCGTTCGTTCCCCGCTGGAGTTTAAGCACGCGGAAGAGATCCCTCGCCTCGGCGAAGCGTTGCTGCTCCATCAGGCACTCGATCATGATGTGGTACATCTCCGGGAAGCGAATCACCGTCTGCAGCGGCCCCTGGTAATTGGCCACCTCCAACGCGGCGGGCGACGTGCCGGCGGGGCGCTTCCAAACGATATACTGGTTGTCGCGGAACAGCCCCTGGTAGCGGTAATCATTCGTCTCGACGCCAAACAGGTCGGCCATGTTTTTCATGGTAAACATGGGGTAGTACGCCGAGTAAAGGGAGGTGCGCGCCACCGCCTCGTAGTTATTGTAGTTCTCCTGATCGTAGAAGGCCAGGAGCGCCTCCGTCCATCGCTTGGTGTGGATATTGTCCACGTTGTTGTTCGACTGGTTGGCCACCGGCGTCCACAGGTAGCGGCCGCGCTGGTGGACGGAGTAGACGGCGCTGGCGTGTTCGTAAGCCCTCGTCCTGTCGCCCATCCACATGTAGATGCGCGCCAGCAGCGCCCTGGCCGCCCAGTAATTCATCCGCGTCCCCCGGTAATTGATAAACTCGTCGCTCCCCCAGGAGGCGGCGTGCTGGCCGCTCTTGAAACGGTGGGTGACGACGCGGCTCCACGATTCGAAGGCCACCGTGTCCACGGGCGCCAGCAGCTCGCAGGCTCGTTGCATGTCCCCGACGATGTAAATCAGGGCGGAATCGAGGTCGAGGCGGACGGGTTGGTAAGTCGGGTAGACCGTCACGTAGGGGATCGCCGGGCCGGTGTAGCCCGTCGAGGGCGCCTGGACGAAGAGGCGCAGCATTTCGAAATGCAACAGGGAGCGGATGCCGTACATCTCTCCGAGGATCAGGTCTTTTTCCACCTGCCCGTGGACGAAGAAGGAGGAGTCCTTCTTGACGGCCTCCTGGATGATGTTGTTGCAATTGGCGATGATGTTGTAAGATCTCGCCCACACGCGCTCGGTGATTGATTGCAGGTCGGAGTGTTTCCAATCGTAGTTGGCCACCCTGTTTTGCGCGTCCGAGAGGTAGTAACTCCCCTGGTAATGCTGCGCCAGGAGGCTGGCGAAACCCCACGTGAGGTTCTCGCCGTAGAGATCCCTCGAGGAGATCTGCCGGTAGATGCCGTTCACGGCGATGCGGATACCGTCGCCATCGCTAAAGACCTCCTCTTGAAGCAGCACGTCGTTCGATCTCACCTCCAGCCAGTCGTTGCACGAGAGCAGGCAGAGTGACAGACAAACGGTCAATAATTTTATTGTTTTCATGATTTTTACTGTTTAGCGTTAGAAAGCGGCGTTTAATGTCAACGTGAAGGTGCGCGCGAAGGGATAATCCAAGCCCATCTCTTGCTTGATGGACGACCAGATGGCAACGTCTTTCATGTTCAGCGATACGCGCAGTTGGGTGAAGCCGATCGAGCGGAGCATCTGCTTGTCCAGGTCGTAGCCCAGGGTCATGGAGTTAAATTTAAGCGTGTTGTCCTCCTGGACGAAACGCGAGGTGGGGCGCGTGATGTCGTAGCGATCTTGCAATGCCTTCAGCTGGGTGACGTCGCCCGGTTGCTTCCAGCGATCCCTCATCACGCGTCTGTCCGCGTTGAATTTAAAGAGGTTCACGTTCTCCACGTTGTTCACCAGCGTTTGGTTGTACTTGTCGCCGCCCATCTCGTAGAGGAATGTGGTGTAGAGGGTGAAATTTTTGAAGCGGGCGTTCAGCGCCAGCGTACCCTGTGCCAGCGGCTCGGAGTCGCCGATTTTGTGCGTTTCGGTGGATGACCACGTGTAGGTGATCGTCCCGTCGCGCCTCAGGAAGATCTCCTTGCCGTCGGCGGGGTTGATGCCGAGGGATTCCATGCCGTAGATGGAGGTGAGGGAGTTGCCTGCCTCGTATTTCATCACGGGCTGCGCGTACTTGATGTTGTTGTCTACCCCTGCCAGCATGTTGGGCAGGCTGGCGGTTGACGAGTAGCGATAGGCGTCGTAGAAATTGTTCACGCGCTCGTTGTAATCCTTCAGGTTTTGGGATATTTCCAGGATTTTGTTCTTGTTGCTCGCCATGTTCCCGCTCAGCATCACGTCCCAATCCTTGCTGGAGAACACCCGCAGGTTCAGGTAAAGCTCCACGCCCCGGTTCCGCACCCGGCCGATGTTGTCCATGTAACTCTCGAAACCGGAGGAGGCGGGCAGCGGCATGCTCGAAATCAGGTCGCGGGTCAGCTTGTCGTACCAGTTGAAGCGGAAATAGATCCGCCTTTTCCAGAGCGATGTTTCGAGGCCGACGTCCCAGGTGCGCATTTTTTCCCACGTCAAACTCTCGTTGCCAAGCCCCATGAGCCTGCCGCCGATGCCGGTGATGTACCACTGATCCAGCATGAGCGTGAAGATGTGCCGCGAGGCGTAGGGCGACACGTTCAGCTTTCCCGTCAGCCCGTAGGTGGCTTTCACCTTGAGTTGATCCACGAAGCCGGTCTCCTGCAGGAAGCGATATTTGTGCAGGTTTATCCCCGCGCCGGTAGACCAGAAGGGCGCCCACCGCCTCTTGGAACCGAACTCGGAGGAGCCGTCCACGCGGTAGGAGGCGTCGAACAGGTAAATGTCCTCGAAGCTGTAATTCAAGGCCGCGAATGTCCCGAACAGGCGGGTTTTATTGTCCGAGTAGGTCGGCTTGCTGTCCATCTTGTAGGCGTAGGCCACCTGGTGACGTTTCGCGTCGGGGAAGCCGGTGTAGTGCTCGGTTTGGTGGTGGGCGCTTGAAGCGTTGGCGTTTAGTCCCGCGGAGAAATTCACGTAGTGCGACTTCCACAGGGTGTTGCTGTACGCCGCGAAGGCGTTCACGTTCCAGCCCGTCTCCCTCGTTTTGTTGAGCGTCTTTTGTCCTTTCATGAACCACTCTGTCATGATCGAGGAGTAGAGCGCCGAGGCGGGATCCGTGAACACGTCGCCCTCCGTCCGCTTGTCGGAGACGGCCAATTGCCCGCGGACGTAGAGGTGATCGTCCAGCGTCCAGTTCACGCTCAGGTTATTCACCCACTCGTCGTAGGTGGTTTTGTCGTAATTATCCACGCTTGCCTCGTACAGGGGATTTTTCTCGGCGCTGGTCATGGTAAGTCCCCACATGGGCAAGGTTTTCACGTAATTCCCGTCGGCATCCGCCCACTCGTCGTACGGGTGGCGGACAGAGTAATCGTGGAACGATCCGTAGGGGGAGTTCTCCGAACGCGATTGGTGAAACGTGATTTGATCCTTAAACATCAATCCCTTGTAACGGTAATCGAAGGTCAGTCCGGCGCCAATCCTGTCCCGGAACGACTCCTTCATCACGCCGTTTTGGTTGTTGTAATTCAGGTCTATCGCGAAGCGGATGGACTCCTCGCCCCCCTCCACCGCCACGCTGTGGTTTTGGTTAAACTCCGTGCGCAGCGGCTGGGAGAGCCAGTAATTGTCCACCCCTTTCAGGATGCGGTTCAGCTTCTGCTGGTACTCCCAGTCCCGTACCATCTTGATCCAGTCGTATGTTTGTCCCGTGGCCAAATCCTCCGGCCTCACGTCAAAGAAACCGGCATCCACCTCCGCCGCGAAAGCCTCCTTCGCGTTCATCATGTCGTACGAGGAGAGATCCGGCGCCGTCAGGCCGAAATTGCCGCTGTACGTCACGCGAAACTCCCCCGTCCTCAGCGATCGCGTTTCGATCACGATCACGCCGTTTGATGCCCGCGAGCCGTACAACGCCGTGGCCGCGGCGTCCTTCAGGATGGTGATATCCTTGATGCGATTGATATCGAAATCGTAAATCTTCTCCACGCTCACCTCGAAACCGTCCATGATAAACACCGGGAGGTTCGGGTTGTTCACCAGCGCGAAGCGGCTGACGTCGCTGCCGGCGTCGATCAAGTCCAGCTCCTTCACGTTGGGGACACCCGACCGGCCGCGGATGTAAAATTCGGGTAGCGTGTTGGGGTCAGACCCCATCCGGTCGTTCCGGATCACGCGCAGCGAGGGGTCGAACACCTGCAACGCGTCGATCAGGTTCCCGCTCGACACGTTGAGGATATCCTCGCGGCTCACCTGGATGGCCGTGCCGGTGAAGCTCGTTTTCCGCACGTTGGCGTATCCCGTGACCACCACGTCGTCAATGGCCACCGCCATCTCCTTCATCACGATGGAGATTGGGGCGCGTTCTTCCTCCTCGCCCTGCGCGGGGAGTTTGACTTCTCTCGTCTCCATCCCCACGAAGGAGAAGACGAGCGTCACCGTGTCGCGGGGCACCGGGAGCAGGAAAATTCCCTCCCGGTTGGTGGCGGTGCCCATCGTGGTGCCCTTGATAAAGACCGTCACCCCGGGCAAGGGGTTATTTCGCTCGTCGCGGACGGCGCCCTTGACCGTCGAAAACTCGCGCGCTTGCGCCACCGGGCGGATCAGCACCATGTTGTCCACGATCCGGAACGAGTAGCGGTTGCCCAGCAAGCGGGTCAACACCTCCTCCAGGTCGGTGTCCGCGAACGATCCGCTTACCTTTTCGCGGAGATCCACCTCCCGGTTGCTAAAGAAAAAGACGAGGTTCGTCTGCTCCCTGAGCAGGTCGAAGGCGCGCGAGAGGGTCTGTTTTTCCAGGTTCAGGCTGACCTTCACGGTCTGCGCGAGTCCCTCCGCCCGCGCGCACGTCAGCCCCAAGCACGTTAAAAAGACAGTTAGTCTCATCACCCGCAGAGTTTTTAATAAGAAATTCATAGCTTTGTGATTAATTAGGTTTAACAATGCTCGTGCACGCGTGCCAACTTGTTCACGAGCGTAAAACTGCACTCCACCGGCCCCGCTCGCGCGGGCGCCGGTTTTTATTTCGCGCGACACGCGGTCACGTGTTCTTTATCGATCACGAAACGGACGTTCGTGGTCTCCTCGATGTAGCTGCATATCTCCCGCAACGAGTGGTAGCGTTTCACCACCCCGGTGAAGGTGTACGATCGCAGGGCGTCGTCCTGGAAGTAGATGGCGACGTTGTACCATCGCTCCAGCTGGCGGGCGATCTGCTCCAGCGGCATGTCGTAGTAGAGGAATTGGCCGTTGATCCAGGCGACGGTTTCCGCGGTGTTCACCTGGCGGACGGTCAGCTGGCCGTCTCGCAGTCGCGCTTGCTGTCCGGGGCGCAGGGTGACGGCCTCGCCCGGATTGCCCCCCGTCACGCGGACGGTTCCCTCCACCAGCGTGGTGAGCAGGGCGTCCTGGTCGCGGTACGTGTTCACGTTGAAGGAGGTGCCCAGCGCCTCTACCCGCATCTCGCCCGCCAGCACGACGAAGGGACGGAGGGTGTCCCGCGCCACCTTGAAGAAGGCCTCGCCCGTCACGTGCACCACGCGGTCGCGGCCGGGGAACTCGACGGGGTAGCGCATCTCCGTTTCGGAGTTTAGCCACACCTCCGTGCGGTCGGCCAGCGAGAGGCGAAACTCGTTGCCCCGCGGCACCACGAGGGTGTTGTACGCGGGTTCCTCGCCGTCGGCTTGCCCGCGTGCGGCGTAGGTGAGCAGGCCGTCGCGCTCCCAGGTGATGTCCGCGCCGCGCTGGTGGATGGTGGTGTCGTCGAGCCGGTGGATGGATAGCACCTCGCCGCCTCCCAGCAGCAGGCGGACGCGGGAGCTGTCCACGGGCGTCTCCCGCGCGGCCATCTCCACTTCGGCCGGCGGCCCGGCGAATCGCCACCCCGCCCACGCCAGCAGGAGCGCGGCGATGGCGGCGGCTGCCCGCGTCCGGAGGAGCCGTTGCCGCTGGCGCCGGCGCAGGGCTTGCTTCACCCCGCGGATTACCCGCTCCCTGTCCGGCGCGGAGGCCTCCCCCGGTAGTTTGGCGAGGCCGGAGAGGAATCGACCCAGCGCGGGGCGGGCGTTTACCTCGCGGGCGAAGGCCGACGCGTCGAACTCCTCCTTGCCGGAGAGAAAATCGTGAAGTTGTTGTAAATCTCGCTTGGTCATTGCCGTTTTTGGTGGTTAACAGGCAACGTCGAAAAAAGGGTGATAAAAAAATCAAGAAAAATAGCGCGAGAGGAGTAGAATTATTATAAGCTCCTGATCTATACCGTTGAAATTTTTCCGCAGTTTCGAGTAAGCGCTCTTGATCTGCGTCTTTACCGTGTTTACCGATATGTGCAGCCGGTCGGCTACCTCCTGGTAGCGCGCTCCCTCCACGCAGGCGAGGAGGAATACCTCGCGGCACTTTTCGGGCAGCGTTTGGATGAATTCGTCGAGGCGCCGGCGCAGCTCTTCTATCTCGGCGGCGTCCCATTCCCGCGGGTCGTCGCGCTCTTGTTCGCGCTGTTTCCGGTAATTTTCGGCGTGACGTCGTCGGACGTTGTCGTGTTCCAGGTGGTTGAGGCAGGCGTTGCGCACGAGGTGGGTGAGGTAGGCCGGGACGACGGGGGAGGCCGGCAGTTCCTTTCGCTTGTTCCAGAAGCGGATGAATACCTCCTGCACGATGTCCTCCGCTACCATCTTGTCGTGCACGATGGCGAGGGCGCGGTAGTAGAGCAGATCCATGTATTGCCGCATGAAGAACTCCAGCGCGGAGTCGTCGCCGCCGCGCATCTTCTCGAACATGGTGGTTTCATCCAACATAGGCGTTCTGGTGGCGCGGGGTTGATGCCGCCGGGTTAAACAATCGATTGTTTGGGTTAAACAGTCGATTGTTTGGGGCAAACACGCGATTGTTTGGGTTGAATGGTCGATGGTTTGGGCTGAACACGCGATTGTTTGAGTTGAACAGTCGATTATTCGGGTTGAACACGCGATTGTTTGGGCTGAACAGTCGATTGTTTGGGTCAAATACCCGATCGTTTGGGTTGAACTCTCGATTTTTTGAATTAAACACGCGATTGTTTGGATTAAACAATCGATTGTTTGGTTTGAACAATTGATTGTTTGGTTTGAATAATCGATTGTTTGGTTCGCGCAATCGATTGTTTGGTTTGAACAATTGATTGTTTGGTTTGAACAATCGATTATTCGGTTTGAACAATTGATTGTTTAATCCAAACAATCGCGTGTTTAATTCAAAAAATCTCGTGATTTTCCCGCCCCCGCGGGAGGAGGGACGGAATGTCCCCGCGAACGGGGGACGCGACGGGCTGTCCTTACATCGATCTGGTATCTTTATCACTGAGGCACGTGTTTTACGGTCGCCAAATGTAACAAAAAACATATTCGGTGCAAAATCGGGGGGCGTTTCGGCGGCGAGGCGGCGGGCGCGACGAAGAGGGGGTTACCGGACAAGTGCCGGTAACCCCCACGCGTGTTGCCCGGATCAGGCGTTAGAATTCGGCGTCACCAATGGCCTGGAGGTCAATGCCGTGTTCCTGCATGAAGTAGTCGATGACGACGTCGTACTTCCTTCTGACGAGGCCGTTCACGTCGAAGGAGGGATGGAGGAAATTCTTGGTTCCCGCGGCGGCGTTCAGGGTCTGCCTGGAGGTGCTGACGATGGTTTTGAGGAAGAAACGCCAGTCGGCGGCGGCGTCCCTCACCCAGGGGTCGAGGATACCCAACTCGTTGTACCTGGTGAAGATGTTGGGGTCGGAGTAGTTGGATATGGCCTCGAAAGCGGCTGGCCGCGTGGCGCCTCCCCTGTTGATGGCGACGGAGATGAATGCCCCGTTCAGGGAGTCGCGAAGGAGGGCTTTTTCGGCCGTCGTGATGGTTTGCACGCGTGCGGCGCCCCAGGAGATGGCGATGAAGTCGCCGCCGGTGAAGGTTTGGCAGAGGTTGACGAGGGGTTTTCCTTTTTTGCTGGTGCTCCAGTAGATGCTGTCCAGGAGGAAGATTTTTTTGGGCAGGCATTGCTTGAGGTAGGCCTCCGGGTAGAAGTCCAGGAGCACCTCGCGGATCAGCGACAGTTGCTCGCCGACGTAGCGTTCGTCGGCGGGGACGTCGAAGTATCCGGTGTGGTTTTGGGCGTTAAATCCGGCGAAGGTGGTGTCCCTGACGGGGTCGTAGGTGCCACCGAGCCACCTGGTGGCGTTGAAGTAGAGGTCGTGCGGCACGTACTTGTAGAGGAAGAGGGTGTTGTACTTCGCGAACCAGTCGAGAATGGTGGCGTCGTAGGGGTGATCGCCCTGCGGCAGGGTGGGGTCGCCGTAGATGTTTTCCGGGGCGGAGGGGGTGAGCGTCTCTTCGCGCTCGCAGGCGACGGTGCAGGCCAACGCGAGGGCGAGTATCCATGTTATTCCTTTTAATTTCATGTTTTTCTGTTTTTAAATTGGGGGTTGTCAGGGGTTCGGCACCAGCGCCGGGTTTCTGTTCAGGACGTAGTCCGGGATGGGGAGGGTGTAGCGCGCGCCGACCTGTTCGAGGATGTAGGTTTGCGGGGCGACGTCGGCGTCGGTTTGGATGGTGTGCTCGAGGC
>JAIRXZ010000119.1 GCA_031267995.1 Odoribacteraceae bacterium
ATTCCCCCGCGTTTTAGAAAAATCCCCGTCCCGTGGGTAAAAATCCACGTACGTGAAATGAAAAAACACGTACGTGGATTGGTAGCGCACGTACGTGTTTTTTCATTTCACGTACGTGGATTGGTCGCGCACGTACGTGTTTTCTCATTTCACGTACGTGTTTTCTCATTCCACGTACGTGGATTGGTAGCGCACGTACGTGGATTGGTAGCGCACGTACGTGGATTTTCATTTCACGTACGTGTTTTTTCATTTCACGTACGTGGATTTTTCCCCATCGCGCGTGAATTCTTCTTTTCCGCGCGTTAACGTCGCCGGTTCACCCGGCGAGCATTGAAAAAATCACACGTTAGTTCTTTATACAAGGGATGTATGCCGTTGTGGAAAAGTTCCCGTTGTTACTCACGCTGCTTCCAGAAGTATTACCCGTCAGTACTCCGGCTTGGACAGTGGCATGAGCAACCAACTGATCCCATCTTTCATTCCCCCACTGGTCTACTCCCCATGGAGTGGTACCCCGGTAAATCTCGTAGGTTCCTGACATATATCGGATACCGGAGGCGGTGATAAACGCATATCCCCCTACACTCCCCCATCCGAGATCGATGAACTGGTACCCCGCGGGGCACAGATTGACGTTGATACTATTGATTTGCCCTATCCAAGGCCCGGCAAAAACCATATACGGCTTTTGTTCCTGCGTGAAAGTTCCGAGTATATCCCCCGTGATCGCGTTCTTGATGGTAATCGTCCGGGCAGCCCCCGTGTTTTCAGTTATCGTCACCGTTTTGGAAGCGCCGGAAGTCATGCCGCCGGTGCTACCGACCTCGACATTGCTGGAATTCACCAGCACGATGGAGTATTCCCTGGCGGTGGTCACCACGGAAAGATACGCGTAGTTGAGATAAACATCCGGGGCGGTCACGCTGATCGCGTACTTCGGGCGAGGGAGCGCGGCGCTCTCCACGGAATGGGCGAGGATGCCGGGACTGGCATCGTGACCGGCGCGGAAGACCACGGTAGTGTCCGCGTTCCAGGAGGAGAGGGCGTTCAGCGGCCGCTCGCTCAGGGGGACGTCGACATAATCATCCCCGTGGGCGACGATGGTGGTGGCCGTGTACTCCTTGGGCCAGAGGCTCGTGCCGAGGCGCTGGGCGTACCAGTTGATATTCGTCCTCGCGTTCACCCGCGCGGTGGTGGCCGCGGGATGGATGGCGGGAGAGACGGAGGAGGTGGCGGGAATCACGCTGACAAATTCCCAGTTCTCCGGGATGAAACGGCTGAACGTCACCGCGTCGGAATCCTCCGGCGCCCCGTCGGGATTGACGGTGGTGAAGGTGACGGTGGTGGTCAGGAGGCCGGCGGGAGAGGTGAGCGACACGGGGTGAGGCGTGAAGGTGACCTCCTCCTCCACCTCCGCGACGGGGGAGGTGGATCCCGTTTTCGCCTCGCTCGCCGCGACCGGGAGGCCGCCGTGGGTAGCCCCGGCAATCACGTCGGCAAACGCGGCGTCGGTGGTGAACAGCCACCCGGCGTTGGTCTTGAAGGTGACGGGGCGAGGGGTGGAGGTGGTGAACTCGTGCGTCTTGCCGGCGGGATCGGTGACGATGAGGTAGGGGGCGCCGCCCTGCCTGACGGGAATCTCGCGGGCGGAGGCGGGCAAGTCCAACTCGTCGGCGGTGATCCTGGCGATGGCCACGCGGGAGTCGTTGTAGTCAACGGCCGGGAAGGCCTCCAGGTGAAAGGTGTAAGTATAGGGAGTGACGGGGTTGGCAGCGTGGATCTTATCGTCGGGAAGCGCGAGCATGGCGGACGGGTTGGAGAGGATCTCCTGGAGCTGCCAGGGCGCCTCGGAACGGACGGTGAGGGTGTAATCGCCCTCCAGCGGCGGGTAGGCGTCCCGCGTGAGTACCTCGAGGATGGGGTCGCGGTCGTATTGCTTGATGTTGATGACCTTCGCGCGCTCCTGCCCGTCGTGGGTGACGGAGACGATGACGCTCCCGCCCCTGACGCCGCTGCCGGCGAGGATGGGGTCGACGAGGAAACTGTACTCGTCGAGGCTGGCGCCCGTCCACGCGACGGGGTTGTAGCCGCTCGCCCACGTCAGGTTGCCCCCCGGGTAGGCGAACGTCCGGGCGAGGGGCGAGGGGACGGAGATGACGCCTACCTTCCTCGGGTTCACCGGGTTCATGAAGAAAACCAGCTCCTCGCGGGAGAGGGTGAGGGAAAACTCCTCCTCGTCGCTCTGGATGACGGTGATTCGCTTCTTGAGGTTGCCGGCGACGATGTAAAAGTACCCCTCGCGAGGGCCTCCGGCGCCAACGGTGACGGTGATGGGCATCGGGTTGCTGTTGAAGGGGGCGGCGGTGGGGGAGAGGGTCACCCAGGGGGATTTCTCGCCGATCGTCCACCCGGTGACGCCGTCGATGCCGGAGGCGCCGTTGGTGGCCGCGAGGAGCGCGAGGGTGCCGCCGCCGGAGTAGAAGGTGAGCGTGTGCTGGTCGGTGGCGATGTAGTAATGCTCGTTGAAAACGATGTCGTTCAGCTCCCCCTCGTCCCAGGCGAGGACGCTGGCCACGATGTTGGAGGGCTTGTGGGCGTAGGCCTCCGCGGCGGAGGGGTAGCCGGCGCCGTTGACCTCCTTGATTTGGACGGTGTATTTGTGGTTGCGGAGCAGGGGAAGGTAGGTGTAGACGCCGGCGCTCTCCCCGGCGAAGTCCACGCGGTAGTAGTTGACAACGCCGTTGTAGGCGCCGCGGATGACGAGGCAGGTGTTCTCAACCCGGATCGGCGGGGGTGCCGGCGGCCGATTCGTGGAGGTAAATCCCGTGGTGGAAAGCGTGCGGGTCGGGAGCGACGGTGAACTCGAGCGGCCCCTCCTCCGGCAAGGGGCTGGCGGGGAGATTCGGGGCGATGGCCTTGCCGCCGTCCCAGTAAGCGGGGCGATAGCCGTCGTTGACGGTTGCCGCTCCGGCGGGAGGCGCGAGGGCGCCCGCGCGGTTTCGGTTGTAGAGGTAGATTTTTTCCATGTCGAAGTGGTCGCTCGCGGGGGCGATCACCTCGACGTCCACGCGGGCAACGGCTCGCGTGAGGGATATTCCCGTGACGGCGTTGGTGGTGGCGCTCACGTCGAGGGTGGTTTTCCACGCGTTATCGACCGCGTCAAAGTACTTGTAATAACCCCACATGGGAATCAGCGCGCTCCACTCGGTGGCGACGGCAATCTCCGTCCGGAGGCTGCCGAGTACCTCCGCGCGGGAGAGCAGCGGGGCTGTCGCCGCCGTCCCCGGGGCGAGGCTGGCGGCGTGCGCGGAGGCGTTGATGATCGCCCTGGCGTTGGCGAGGATGACAACCGTCCAGGCGCCGACGGGGAGCTTGGCGGTGAAGTGTTTCGTCATCTTTTCGTCAACGTCATCGTCGTGCACGTCGGCGCCGATGGCCCGGTAATAAAAGTCGTCATTGGCGTCAAAGAGAAGGAGATCAACCTCCGTCACGTCGCTCTCCCTGGTGTCGTTCAGCGCCCGCGAGGAGGGGATGCCGGGGACGGTGAGGGCGAGGCGCACGAGGCGTTCGCCGCTGTTGTCCACGGGAATAACAAGAGGCGCCCCCTCTTCCATGTTGACCACGCAACCGGTGGGCAACGCGGCGAGGAGGAGGAGAAGGCTCGCGGCCGTCGGAAACAGCTTCGCGTGTAAGCATGAAAAAAGGCGGGCTATTGTGTAAGGTATGGTGGCTCGCCCGCGGCGGGATTGCTGCCCGTCACACCGGCTTTCCGGTTCTCGTGTTTTGTCTTTTCGCGTTCCCTCGTGATGACAGGGAATCAGCTCTTTCATGTCCAAATGTTCCATCGATATATTATTGTTTCATGTCTTCCTCCGCTACAATTCTTACGATGGGACAAATATAAGGCGGCAAAAATATAAAAGAAAGGGATAAGGGAAGAAAATGAGAGAAAAACGGCAAAAAACTCCGAAAACAAGAATTATCGCCACGAAAAGCGCCAAAAAGAAGGGGGGAAATCGCCCTATATCGTCCCGCTCGCCCCTTTCCCGATCCCCGACCCCCTTCCACCGCCTGGTGAAAGGGGGTCTCTCGTTTCCGGAAAGCCTTTCCCGTCGCGGTTTTCCTCACTCCATGCATCGCGTCCGTTTGTGGCGTGATGAACCCTATCACAAACGTGATGAACTCTATCACAACTGTGATGAACTCTATCACAACTGTGATGAAGTTTATCTCTATTGCTTTCAAGTTTATCACAAATGACTTCAAACCTGGCACAAACGAAATGAAGTCTATCTCGTTTGTGATAGACTTCATCACAGTTGTGATAGACTTCATCACAACTGTGATGAAACCCATCACAAACGTGGTTGACCCATTACAATTGTGATAGACTTCATCACAACTGTGATGAAACCTATTACAACTGTGATGAACTCTATCACAAACGAGATGAAACCTATCACCAACGTGCCGAACTTGAAAGCAATAGTGATAAACTTAAAAGCCATAAGGATAAACTTGAAAGCAATAGTGATAAACTTGAAAACAATCGTGATGAACTTAAAAGCAATCGTGATAGCCTTCATCGCCACTGAAGTCAGCCCCAATTCCTCCAATAATTCCTTCAATCACAGTGGCAATCCATTTTCAACAAAGCCCTTTAAATACGTTAAAAGGGGAAAACCCATTTGCAGGATTAAAACCGAAGGGTCATCTTTGCACCCTGTTTTTCAAACCATAAACAATAATTAAATCAAGCCTATATGCAATACAAAAGCGTGTTGAAATTCGGGGGCACCTCCGTCGGGGACGTCCAGCGACTGCAAGCCGTGGCCAGGCTCGTGTCGCGCGACGCGGAACCCAAAGTGGTGGTACTCTCGGCCATGTCCGGCACCACCAACCTGCTGGTAGAAATCGCCCGCTGCCTCTACCGCGGCGAGCGCCAGCAAGCCCTGGACATCATCCAAAACATGGAAATTAACTACCTCATCATCAACAGCGAACTGTTCGCCTCGCGGGAGTTCACCCTCGCCGGCAAGGAGTTTCTGCAGACCATTTTCACCTACATCCGCTCCTTCGTCAACAGGGAGATGTACCCGCTGCAGGAGAAATCCATCCTGGCGCAAGGCGAAATTATCTCGTCCACGCTCATGCACCTCTACCTCAGCGACATTGGCGTGGGTTCCACCCTCGTCCCCGCCCTCAACTACATGCGCGTGGACAAGGACGGCGAACCGGACTACTTTTACATCAAGCAAAACCTCCACCGGCTGCTGGAAGCCCCTGAAAACCACCCGCTCATCATCACCCAGGGGTTCATCTGCCGCAACGCCCTCGGCGAGGTCGACAACCTCCACCGCGGCGGCAGCGACTACTCCGCGGCGCTTATCGGCGGCGCCATCGACGCCCGCGAGGTGCAGATATGGACGGACATCGACGGCATCCACAACAACGATCCCCGCCACGTCGCCGGCACCCGCGCCCTCCGCACCCTCTCCTTCGACGAGGCGGCGGAGCTGGCCTACTTCGGCGCCAAAATCCTGCATCCCTCTACCATTCAGCCGGCCAAGCGCGCCAACATCCCCGTGCGCCTCAAAAACACGCTCAACCCGGCGGACGAGGGGACGCTGATCAGCAAGGAGAGTCCGGCACGCGATTTCAAGGCCGTGGCCGCCAAGGACGGCATCACGGCGGTCAAGATCAAGTCCAGTAACATGCTGTTGGCCTACGGTTTCGTCCGCAAGGTGTTCGAGGTGTTCGAGGCCTGGAAGACGCCCATCGACATGATCGCTACCTCCGAGGTGGCCATCTCCCTGACGATCGACGACACGGGGCGACTGGAGGGCATCCTCCGCGACCTCGAAAAATATGGCACCACGGAGGTGGAGCACGACCTTTCCATCATCTGCGTGGTGGGCGATTTTCGCGCGGAACACCCTGGCGTGGTGGCGCGTCCGCTACGGGCGTTGCGCGAGATTCCCCTGCGGATGGTCTCCTACGGCGCCAGCGAGCACAGCGTCTCCCTGCTGGTGCGGCAGGAGGATAAACAGCGCGCGCTGGTGGCGCTGAGCGCCGAACTTTTCACGGATGAACTGTAAATGAACGACATGAATATCAACCTGCAATCCTTCCAAACGCTGGAGACGCCTTTTTACTATTACGACCTCGACCTGCTGCACGAGACGCTCCGCGCGGCTGTCGACGAGGCCTCCAAGCATTACTTCGAGCTGCACTACGCCGTCAAGGCCAACGCCAACCCTCGCCTGCTGGAGGTGATCAACCGCCATGGCCTGGGCGCCGACTGCGTCAGTGGCAACGAGATACGCGCCGCCATCGCTGCCGGTTTCCCCGCCGACACGATCGTTTACGCGGGCGTGGGGAAGACCGATCGCGAGATTCGCCTGGCGCTGGAGGCCGGCATCGGCTGCTTCAACTGCGAGTCGTTCCCGGAGCTGGAGGTGATCAACGGCCTGGCCGCCTCGCTGGGCGTTCGCGCCCGCGTTGCCCTGCGCGTGAATCCTAACGTGGACGCCCACACGCACCACCACATCACCACCGGCATGGAGGAGAACAAGTTCGGCTTTCAATTGGATGAGGTGGTGGAGGCCGTCGACCGTTGCCGCTTCCTGCCGCACCTCAATTGGATGGGGCTGCATTTCCACGTCGGCTCGCAAATCACTGATCCCACGGTTTTCCGCGCACTTGTCGACAGGGTAAACGATCTCCAGAGCTTCCTCGTCGAATGCGGTATGGCGCCGGCGGAAGTCAACTTCGGCGGTGGCCTGGGGGTGGATTACGACGACCCGGACGGGTGCCCGGTGCCCGATTTCGCCACTTACTTCGGCATTTTTGCCGATCATTTCGAGGCGCGCGAGGGGCAGCGGGTGCATTTCGAGCCGGGGCGGTCGATCGTGGCGCAGTGCGGGACGCTTGTTTCCCGCGTAACTTTCGTGAAAGAGGGGCGGCACAAGCGGTTTGTCATCCTGGACGCCGGCATGAGCGACCTCATTCGCCCTGCCCTCTACCAGGCGCACCATCGGATCGAGAATCTGACCAATCCCTCCGGGGAGACGGCCGTGTACGACGTCGTCGGCCCCATTTGCGAGTCTGCCGATTGCTTTGATAAAGAGGTGGTACTGCCCATCGCCCACCGCGGCGACCTGGTGGCGCTCCGCTCCTGCGGCGCTTACGGCGAGGTGATGGCCTCGCGCTATAACTTGCGCGATTTGCCCGCCGCGCGCTTCGCTGGGGTGTGACGGGGAGTTTTATACAGATACCGCCCCCCTCGCTGTTATTGATGTTTGATTTTTGTGCGCCCCCCGTCGGTTTGAAAGCCGGCGGGGGGACTTGCTTTCTCGCCGAAATTATTATTACTTCGCGTTGCTCGCTTACACCGGCGCGGGTTTTCTTCGACCAACTCCCGCGCGACTAACACGAAAACAACACACACATGGCAAAGAAAAGAAAACAACAATCGTCCCAACAAAACCGCACCAAACAGGCGCGGAGCAAAAGCAGCGTCGAACGAAAAACGGCCATTATCCAAAAGATCCTGCTCATGCGCGGTCGCGACCCCCACCTGCTCGACCGCCTGACCAAGGCGCAGCGGCAGCAATTCCTGTTCGCGGAGGTGGAGCCGCCGAAGTTTGTCGTCACACCGGGGTGCCGCGTTCCCCGCCAGCTGGTGAGCATGATGCACAGCTCCGTACAGCGTTTTCTCCGCGAGCGTTGTTACGGCGATCCGGCAATGGGGCTGACTTATCTCGATCTGGTGACCGTCGGTCTCGGCCTCTTTATCCAGGCCAAGGGGTTTTTCGAGCTGGAAAGCCCCATCGCCTTCTCCCCGGAGCAACAGGAGGTTATCGACTCCCTCTACGTGATGTTCCAGGAGGAGACCATCTGGCAAATGACCGAGCCGGTGGGCAGCCACATGCGCGACCTCGTGCTGACGCTCTCCAAGATGAACTTCCGCGTCTACGGTTTTGACTGGCCGATGCCATCGGAAATTGGGGTTGGATACGCCAAGAGTACCTTCGTCCTCACGTCTGAGGAGTGCGAGGAGATCTATTTCCAGCACGAGAATAAACGCCATAAGGCCTTCCGCGTCAAGTTTGGACAGGTGTGCGACCGCCCCGCCAAACCCGCGCGGATTGACCAGCGACTGATCTATCCCACCGCCGGTTTCGATCTTGTCCCGTGGCTCAAACCGCGCGAAAAGGTGGGGGGCGATCATTTCGACGTTTATATCCAATCCCACGCCCTCCAGCGCATTAAGGAACGCGTGGACATCTTTCCCGCGCACCGCCGCAACTTCCGCGTGATGTTGCCGCTGGTTAGCCCGCGCGGTTGCCACATCGACATCTCCGGCGGCCACATGATCGATTGCGGGTTTGACGATACGGTTTTTGGTTATTATCCCTTTATCACCCAGGGCGAAAAGATTTTTATTCTCACCTTCCTCCCCCTCATCTCGCCCGGCACGGTGCACGGTGCGAACCTGATCAAACGCTTCAAAATGCGCAAGGAGGATTTCGAGTACCTCGGCATGGACAAACTCAGTTTCTTCCGCACCGTCGACTTTGACCAGGTGCCCGTGTTGCGCGACGCGCTGATGGAAACCGGCCTCGAATACATGCTGGATTTGGAACTAACGGACTGTCTGCCATTCGAGATAGACCAAAAAAAGACCGCCATCGTCAAGAAGTTTTTCGAGCATTTTTCCTGACAACACCCCCAAAAAACAATCGCCCGGGACGCGCTGTATGGCGACGCCCCGGGCGATACTCATTTCCTGTACTTGCAACAGGCCGGCAACGCGGCGTACACGGCATCCGTTGCCCGCGCCTCCCCCGCGTCATGTCCGACGGCGGCCAATGCCCGCGCCACCGCGGCGGGTGACGTTTTTTGTGGGTCAAAGGACAACGCCAGCCGCTTGCTTTTTTGATCCCAGGTGGCAGAAACCACGCCGGTCACGCCTTTCGCGCACTTCTCTATGCGGGTTTTGCACATCCCGCAACTCCCTTGCACCACCAGCGTGTCCTGTTTCACCGCGGCGGCATCCATCAACCGGGAGTCGATTCCCGTTGCCCGCCCGTCGCGCGCGGCAAACAAACCGGCGGCGACCATCAATACCAACAATGTTTTCTTCATACTTCTGTTTTTTGTGTGTGAAAATAAAAATTAAAAAGATAACTCTTCATTCGCGATACTTGCAACAGGGAGGCAACGCCTCGTACACCTCGTCCGGTGCGCGGAACTTTCCCGCGTCGTGCCCGGCGGCGGCTAAGGCTCGCGCCACCGCGTCGGGAGATGTAACGCCGGCATCCATCCGCAGGTGCAATTGTCGGGAAGCGGCATCCCACGAGGCCTCGCGCACGCCGGGCAGCGACAGGGCGACCCCCTCCACGCGCTCGCGGCACATCTCGCAAAGGCCGTTGACGGGCATCGAAAGCGTATCGCCCGCCGGCGCGTTCATCATGCTGCGTTTACCCTCCAGCTGCGCGCTCGCGTCGACGGCAAACAGACCGTTACTCACCACCTCCTCGCCCGCCGACAAGCCGGAAAGCACCACGTAATCCTCTCCCAGCGAGGCGCCCAGCTCCACCTCCCGCGCCGCGTAGAGCGCCCCGTTTGTTCCCCGCTCCCGCGTGTAAACAACCGACCGCTTGCCCGTCCACAGCACCGCCGACCGCGGGATGATGACGCTTCCCGCCCCCGCCGACGCCGCGGAACGCACCACCCCGCGGGCATACATCCCCGGCTTCAACGCCCCGCGGGGGTTGGGACTTTCCACCCTCGCCTTCACCACGCGGCTGCTCTTGTCCAGCGTCGGTTCCACCACCGTCACCCGTCCCGTGAAAACCTCTCCGGGCAGCGCCGGCAGGGCATACTCCACCGGATCGCCCACCCGCAAGTAGGGAAGATCCGCCTCGTGTGCGTTGAAAATCAACCACACGGAGGAGAGATCGGCCAGCTCGAAAAGCGCCGCCCCCGGCGACACGTAATCGCCCTCCTCCACGCGCCGGGCGATGACGGTTCCCGCCGCGTCAGCCACGATATCCACGAGAGGCGATGGAACGCCGGAGCGCTCGATGGCAGCCACCTGATCGGCGGGCAACTTCCACAGGCGCAGCTTCTCCCGTGCCGCCTCCAGCAACGCCGCGTCGCCCCGCGCCGCCTCGATCAGCTCCTGCT
>JAIRXZ010000062.1 GCA_031267995.1 Odoribacteraceae bacterium
CAACCATCGTTACTATAGTAACAACCATCGTTACTATAGTAACAACTACCGTTACTATAGTAACAACAAACATTACTATAGAAACAGTCATCATTACTATAGAAACAGTGAACATTACTATAGTATCATTCATCATTACTATAGCAACGTTAATTCTTACTATACCAACACTAATTCTTACTATACCAACAGAACTTCGTACTATACCAACAAAATCTCTTACTATATCAACACTAATTCTTACTATATCAACAAAACCTCTTTCTATACCAACAAAACCTCTTACCATACCAACACTCCTTCTTTCTATACCAACAAAAATTATTTCTATAGTAAGAAAATTATTCATATCTTCGCGATGGAGAAACATGACGCGGGCACGATCGCCCCTGTCATCATCCTCCCCTCCCCGCCCACGGGGAGGCGCGAACCCTGGTAATTACACGAAAAACCACACGTGATATGAAGACAATCACCCGGATTTTTGCCCCGACAAGCAACGGGCACGACGGAAAAAGAAAAGAATATCGCCTGACGTTGGCACGTTATCGCCTGAAAAGGTTAAAACGGCTCCCGAACAACATCGGCGAAAACCCGAACAACATCGGCGAAAACCTGAAATATACCGGTAAACTCCCGAACAACATCGGCGAAAACCTGAAATACACCGGTAAACTTCCGAATAACATCGGCGAAAACCTGAAATATACCGGTAAACTTCTGAACAACATCATCGAAAACCTGAAATACACCGGTAAACTCCTGAACAACATCATCGAAAACCTGAACAACATCATCGAAAGCCTGAAATACACCGGTAAACTCCTGAATAACATCATCGGAATCCCCTGTTACCCGACAGGGGGAAGAAACGCGAAAAAAGCCTCCCTCCTGCTGGGCTTATCCGGCGGGAGCAGCGGCAACCCAATGGAAACCATGTCGGTGACCGTCAGGAAATGGTACGGCGGCATCCGCGGCAAGTACGACAACGTCATCAACCTCAACACGCGGCTGAAGGATAAGGAAAAAGAGTGGAACGTCCCGCCGGAAATCATGGAATTGTTCGGCGAGCACGTCGACGAGCTGGACAGGCTCGTCATGAAATGCCGCACCATGGACGGGTCGCCCGCCGACAGGATGACCCGCAACAACCTCCTCAATCGACTGGTGAAGGCCAGCCTCAACGTCGCGCGAAACTGGGCGTACGGGCAATACGCCCTCGGCAAACTGTTGACAAGCGACATCCACTTGCTTGGTTTCATGGTAGTTGGAGAGAGAAGCACGCGCCACCCCCGGTCGAAAGAGACCCTCGAGGTGCCCGAGGTGAGCGCCCGCGCGCTGGACAGCGGGTCGGCCTACATCGTCCTCTCCCAGGGCGCCTACGAGAACGCCGCCCGCGTCGCGAGCGCCTGGCCCAGAGGCGTTCGCAACGCCGTGATCGTCATCATGGAGATCGACGGGCGAGAAATCATCCGGCACATGACCACCCGCGTCCACAACGTGGTGAAGATGCCGGAGGGATGTCGCGGGAAACAGTTTATCGTCAAGGCGTCGTTCCTTAAACACGTGGATGACAACACTCACTTCGGCAACGAGACGGTGTTCACCATGCCGCTCACGGTCGAGGATATTCGCCCCGAGAGCAAAAAGTAGGTAGCGGCGGGCACCGGGCGCCCTCGCGGTTTCGTGAACCGGCGCCGGCACGCCAAAAACCGGCATTGTCGCCCCGAAAACCGGCATTGTCGCCCCGAAAACCGGCATCATGACGACCAAAACCGGCATCATGACGGCGGGAATTGGCATCGCGACACCCGAAACCGGGAGGGATATCCTAAAAACGCGAAAAAATCAGGAAAAAACCTTGAACACCTTGAGGCCGAAGCTGCCGGCGAAGATCAGGAACATGCCGAGCTTGCGCCGGAGGATCCGCCGGGCGATCTGTTTTTGCTTCTTCACCGTGCTGATGGCGATATTCAGTCGGTCGGCGATCTCACTGGCCTTGCACCCCTGGAGACCGAGGGAGAGGATGGCGTGACACGCCGGCGGCAACTCGTCGATCGCCTCCAGGAGGCGCCGGTAGGCCTCCTCCTCGATGTAAGCGTCGATCTCCTCGCCCTGCCACTCGGAGAGGTATCGCTTCACGACCAGACCTTTAACTCGCTCGTGCCGGAGATGGTTGAGGCACCGGTGGCGCACCATCTGGTAGAGGTAAGCGGAGGGGTCGGCGACGCGCGACAGGCCGTCGTGCCGCTCCCACAGCCGCGCGAAGACGTCCTGCACGAGATCCTCGGCCGCGTCCCGCGCGACGTAACGGCAGGCGAAGGCGAGCAACGAGGAGTAGTAGCCGATGAACAGATCCTGGATCTGCTCGACCTCCTGTCGCTGCCGGCTGCCGGCCTCCTGTTTCGGTAACGTGGTCATGTCGTTCATGCGATCCCGTGAAGTGAATATGCTTGAATTACGGGACAATAGTAGCTTTTTTAATTGACAACCCGGCACGACGGGGCAAAAAAACGGGGGCGACGACGGCGACGACGAGGGGGCGGGGAAGAAAACTACGCGTCAGCCCGCTCCTTCTCCTCCGCGCGCTTCATGTAATTGATTTCGGGACGAAAGAGCAGGATCACGGCAACCGCCACGATGACCGTCACGCCAATTTTCGCGAGGGTGTGCCCGGGTTCGGCCAGCCGCTCGCTGAAGAACGATCCCAAGGACAATCCCCAACACACGGAGACGACTACAAGTTTTAAACCCAAGCGTTTTGTTCTCTTGCCGGCGGGCTTCGTTTCCATCTTTTCTCTTTTCTTTTCCATTTTGTATGATTTTTAAAATGATTTCATCGGGAATCTCTTTTCCCGTCGCGAAGATATAAAAAATTATGAAAAAACCTTTAGCGAGCGCGACCGGCGCGCCCCCGACGGTCGGTCAAACGGGTTGGAAGGGCGCGACGCGACCGCGAATTTTCCCGGAAATTCGTTTATCTTTGCCGCCGATGGAACCACGAAACAGTGTTGAACGAACGGGGAATGACCCCCTGGCAGCGGGCTTCGACGACCGCCGCGCCTTCGAGCGATTATTCAAATCCTGCTACGCGCCGCTGTGCGACTACGTCCACGCCATCCTGGGCGATTTCCAGGCTTCCGAGGACGTGGTGCAAGACCTTTTCACGCGCCTGTGGCGGGACAGGGAGGGGCTGGAGGTGCAGGGATCCATCCGGTCGTACCTCTACGCGTCGGCGCGATACCGCGCGCTGAATGTCTTGAAACACAAGGCTGTCGTGGAGAAAAATAACCCCATCCTCGCGGAGTTTATCGAAAACGTGCAGCAGGAGGGGTATTCCGAGGAGGAAGAGCTGAAAATCGAACAGATAAACCGCGTGCTGGAGGAGTTGCCGCCGCGATGTCGCGCCGTCTTCACGGCCAGTTGCCTGGAGGGCAGGAGCTACGGGGAGATTGCCGCCCGCATGGGTATCTCCGTCAACACGGTGAAATTCCACGTCAAGCGGGCGTACCGCGAGATTCACGCCGTCATCCAGGCGTCGCCCGCTCCCATCCTGGTGTTGCTGGCCGTTAAAAACCGTTTTTTATAATCCATTCCTTTATTATAGTCCGTGCCGGCGCCGTTTTTTTTGCGACGAGCGCAGTTGATGCTTTACCGCGCCTGGTGGAGGGTCATTTCGGAGCCGTCGAAGGTGGCGTAGCTGAAGTGCGTGATCCAGTCGCCGGTGTTGATGTAGCGGCTCGAGGGGGAGAGGGCAACGTCCGAGGGAAAATGGCGGTGCCCGAAAACGAAGTAATCAACGTGTTGACGCTGCAATATGTTCTTGCAAAAAAGGACGATTGCCTCCTCCTCGTCGCCACGGTAGGCGGTTGCCTGTACCCCGTCGCCGCGCTGCAGGCGCGAGTGGGACGACCAGGCGTTGGCCAACTTGATCCCCGCGTCCGGGTGCAACAGCCGGAAAACGCGCTGCAGGAAACGGTTGTGAAAAGCGCGCCGCAAGCGGGTGTAGGCCTTGTCGCCGGGGTTCAGGCCGTCCCCGTGGCCAATCAGGAAACGTTTGTGGCAGATGGTTATCCACTCGTTCTCGAAGTGCAGCGTCACGCCACATTCCCCGTGCAGGTAGCTGAAAGCCCAGGTGTCGTGGTTGCCGGTGAAAAAATGAACGGGAATCCCCCCGTCGGTAAAGCGACACAGCTCGCCGAGGAAGCGCGTGTGTCCCTTGGGAATCACCCGCTTGTACTCGAACCAGAAGTCGAACATGTCGCCCAGCAGGTAGAGGGCGGCGCATGTCGGGCGGATCTCTTCGAGGAAGTCGACCAGCCGTTGCTCCCGCTCCCGGTTGTTCTTCAGCACGGTAGCGCCCAGGTGGGCGTCCGAGAGGAAATAGATTTGCTTGTCTTGCACGGGGGAGGGTTAGCGGGTCAACAATTCGGCGAGCCGCTCCTCCAGCCGCGTGCCGTAGAGGTTCTTGCCGACGATTTCGTTTTGCTTGTTGATGATGTAGTTGGCGGGAATTTCCTTGACGTTCCACGTGGCGGCCACGCGGCTTTGCAGGGCGTTTTCGTCCCACACGCACACCCAGCGGATGGCCAGCCGGTCGACCATCTCCTCCCACAACAGGCGGTTTTTGTCCAGGCAAACCTGGTAAATTTCTACCCCGCGGGGGTGAAATTTTTCGTAGACGCGCGCCATTTCCTGGAGGCGGGGCAGGCTTTCCCGCGCTCCCAGCAGGTTGAAATCAAGGACGATGAGTTTTCCCTTTACCTCGTCCAGCGCTACCACCTTCCCGCTCCTGTCGGGCAGGCGCACCACCGGCAGCGAGGTTTCGGCGTTGTTCACCACGTCGATCAGTTGCCTGTCGCGAATGGCCTTGGCGATTATTTTCAGGTGGTTCATCAATGCTAACGTGTATGGCGAGTTTGGATAGAGGGCGTTCATCGAGGAGGCCACGATTTTGAAATACTGGTAGTCCGCCATCTCGTCCATGACGGACACGTCCGGCGACACGCGTTGGTACAGCGCGTAGTAGGCTGCCGGCGATATGGCGTGCGCGATGATGAAGTCGCGCGTGAAACTCACCTGCTTTTCCAGCACCTCGCGGTAGGCCGTTTCCAGCTCCGCGCGGCGGGCGTCCGTGGCGGCCATCCGGTCGTAATCCCGCTTTAGCGAGTCGGTTAACGTCACGGTGCGATTCATTTGGAAGTCCAGCAGTTTGATCCAAAGCGCGTCCTCGGAACCGTCCACCCAGTAGTTTTGGTGGATGCCCTCCAGCGTGCCGCTGACCGTCAGGGTGTCGCCGGGCGAGGCCACGAGGGTCACGCGCTCGTTGTTGGCGAAGCGCAGGGAGTAGAAGGCCGGCAGCGAGTCGCGGAGGCGGAAGGAGAAGAGTCCTCGCTCGTCCACCCGCGCGGAGTCCAGCGTGTTGGTGGTGTTGACGTCGATCCGCTCGAGGTACACGCGCGCTTTGCTTGCCTCCTGGATTTCGCCGTTGATGATGATGTTTGGTTTTTCCCCGCAGGAGAGCAGGAGGAGGCTTGCTCCCGTGATAATCCAACCCGATTTTTTCATGATGTGTGAATGATGTTAAAGTGAATCTATACAAACTCGTACGGTTTCGCGCTGCCGGGAGAGGTCGAGAAGGAAGGCGATCTCCTCCCCGGCGCGGCGCGCGGCGTCTGCCACCCCTCGCTCCAGGAACTCCACCAGGAGGCGGGTGGCTTGCAGGTAAGGCATGAGCGTGCAGGCCACGTGCAGCGTCTCGCGTTCCTTGCGCGCCAGCAAGCGGCCGGCTTGCCGCGCGAAGCCGGTGACGAACTCCTCGAACAGCGCCGCGTCAAACCGGGGCGCTCCCGCCGGGCGACAAACCGAGCGGACGGCGTCCCCGAAATCGTGGTGCAGCAATCCGGGCGTCACCATGTAGAGGTCGAGCACGCACAGCGGTTTATCGTTCCAGTCGAACAGCACGCTTTTCGCTTCGAAGGCGTTGTGCGTCACCCGCACGGGAAAGGCTCCCTCCTCCACCAGCCTTTGCCAGGCGGCAATCTCCTCTTCCAACGGGAGGAGGGGCTGGAGAAGATCCTCGCGGTCGTGCTTTCTTGCCACCTCTCGCAGGCGCTTTTGCCACGCGGGGAGGTGCTGGTAGCCGGGGACGCTGTCCCGCAGGAGGCGGTGGTCAAAGTCGCTCGTGCGCTGTTTGAACTCCCCCAGGCCGGCGCCGATCTCCCGCGCGATCTCCGGCGACGAGGCTCGTTCGTACGTCTTTACCTCCTTGATCAGCAGGGTTAACGTCCAGTAATTTCCCTCGTGATCCTTGTAATAGGGTTGCTCCCGGTAGGTGTGGAAGTGGGTGACGTATTTCCGGGTGATGTCGCGGATGTTCTGTTGTATCAACCTGTTTCGGATGTGCCCGGATACCATGTCCTTGTTATACACCATCCCCGGTATGTCGGCCGGGACAGCCGGTCGGACGCGTCGAAGGATATACTCCGCCTCCTCGTCGGCCACCACGCGGAAGGCATCGGCCGTGCTGTTGCCCTCCAACGGCGTGGCGGAGACGAATTTCCCGCTGGCGGCAAACGCGTCGTAGATTTTTTGCAGACGTTCCTGATCCTGTTGCTCCATCTCCCGCGGCGATACCGGTTAAAGATCCGAGTATAAGCCGGAGGCCTCGAAGCCCTCCAACGCCTTGTTGACCAAGCCGGCGTCCTCCTTGTAGGTGACCCCGAACCAACGGGCGTCGATGTCCAGCACCTTTACCCGCGCCCGCCGCTGCTTCAGCATCTCGTCCACGACGAACGGGATGTATATTTCCGACTTGGGATTTAGCGCGTTGTCGCGGTAAAAAACGGCGAATTGCCGCTCGATCTCCTCGAACAGGAAGGGGTGGAAACCCCAGAAATTCATTGAAACCAGATCGTTTGGCTGCAACTCCGTCCCGCTCTCCATGTCGCGGATGCAGTCGCCGTCCCGCGTGATTTTGGTCATCTCCGTGATCTTCGTCAGGTGGTGCGATTCGTCCATCGAACACACGCCGCGCGCCACGCTCCCGTTCTCCGACAGGGTGGAGGCCAGGCGATAACCCGCCAAGCCGAAGCAGCGGTCGTCCTCGCCGCGCGCCAGAAAGTCGTGCAGCTTCGCGAACGCGTCCGCCCCGTAAAAATCATCGGCGTTGATGGCCGCGAACGGCTCGTTGATCACCTCCCTGGCCGACCATATCGCGTGCGCCGTCCCCCACGGCTTTTCGCGCTGGACGGGGGGCAGGCCGCCGGGCAGTTTGTCCATATCCTGGAAACAGTAGGCCGTCTCCACGCGCTCCTCCGCGTACTGTCCTACCGCCTCCTTGAACTCTCGCGCGAAGCTATCGCGGATCACGAACACGATCTTGTCGAAACCTGCCTGCACCGCGTCGTGAATGGAGTAGTGCAATAGCGTTTTCCGGCGCGGCCCCAACAACGCGAGTTGTTTCAGGCCACCGAAACGCGATCCCAGCCCTGCCGCCATCACCAGCAGCGTCGTTTTTTTGTCGAATGTTTCCATGTGAAAGATTTTTTTGTTGGCAAATTTAACGATTAAAATGAGAATTGCCGCCGCCACGGGCTTATTTCACCAGCCCGATTTGGCGCGCGAGGGGCGGTGCGCCCGCTTTTTGTTCCACTTGTGGCGATGCGTCCAGTAAGAAAGTTTCATGGAGAGATAGCCCATGCCGGCGCCAACCAGCACGTCGTCAATGTAATGTTTGTTGTTCGCCAGGCGCAGCAGGCCAACGGACGAGGCGATGCCGTAGGAGAGGTAGGGCACCCACGGGAGATTGCGCTTGTACTCCTCGCTCAGGAAGACGGCCGCCGCGAATGCCTGCGCCGTGTGCCCCGACGGGAACGAGGAGTGGCCAGCCCCGGAGGGACGTCGCACCCGCGTGACGTCCTTCAGCAGGCGGGTGGTTGCCAGCATCACCAACTCGCCCTTCAGCAATATGGCCGTTCGATTTTGGAAATCGTTCCTGGATTTGATGCCCAGCGCGTCAAGCCCGTAAGCAATCGCGATGGGGCTGAATTGCAGGTAATCATCGACGCGTACCCTGAAATTCGGCAGCAGCTTGTCGCGTTCCTTGACGATCCACTGCTTCACACCCCCCGGACTGTTGCCGCTCAACGCGATTCCCGCGATGATCAACGATCCGGGGGCGTAAAGCTGCCTCGCGGTAAACTCTGTTTTCTCCGGGAGCCTGTCTACCCTGAAATTGCTGAGCTGGGAGGGACTCCATCCCGATGTGTCCAACCCAACTCCCACGCCCCGGGCAAAAAGGACAGGGCATAACCATAACATCAACGACAAAAACACGATTCTTCTCATAACTCCTTTTTTCTATCGCGATATTACAATTTTTCCCGCGATATCCGCCGGCATCAGGTTTCGGGCGGGGCGTAATACTTCATGATCAGCGGCAGGGCGGCGGGGGGAACGAGGGCAGAAACATCTTCGCCCCGGGCAATTTTTTCGCGAACAAGCGAGGAAGAGACGGGCAGAAGCGGAGCGTCAACAACAATCGCCGGGGGATCGAGAGGGTAGGGGATAGGCGCCCCCGGTCGCGGGTAGACGATAAGCGGGAAGCGTTGAATAATCTCGTCAGCCCGCCACCAGCGGCGGAAGTCGCGGTAATTATCGGCGCCGATGACGAGACCAAATCGGCGTCGGCGATGAACCCCGGCGAGGTGTTCCAGCGTGTTGGCGGTGTAAGAGGGGAGAGGCATGTCAAGCTCTGCGTCGCTAACAACGAGGTGAGGTTGTCGGGCAACGGCAGTGCGGGCGATGTCGAGGCGAAGATCCGCGGGCAGCAACCCGGCCTCCCCCTTGAACGGGTTGAGGGGAGAGACAACGAACCACACCTCGCGACAAACGCGGCGCGCGAGGAGGTAGCGGGCGATGGCGAGATGCCCCTCGTGAAACGGATTAAAAGAGCCGAAAAAGAGACCGGTGACGGGAGTCATGACAGAAATCGACCGACGACCTCCTCTATCTCGGCGCGGGCGCGGGCAAGATCGTCATTCACAATCGTGGCATCGAAGTGATTGGCAAACTGCAACTCGTGGTCAGCGCGGGCGAGGCGTTTCTCGATCTCCCCGTCGCTATCGGTACCGCGCGCCAGGAGCCGCCGGCGCAGCTCGTCGATAGACGGGGCGCGGACAAAAATAGCCAGCGCGTCATCGCCGAGGCTCCTCTTGATGGCCAGCGCGCCGTGCACGTCAACATCAAGAAGGGTAACGCGTCCGGCATCGCGGAGGCGTTGGAGTTCAGACCGCGGCGTACCGTAAAACCGCCCCTCGTAAACCTCCTCCCATTCGAGAAACTCGCCGGCATCCACGCGTCGCCGAAACTCATCGGGAGAGAGAAAATAGTACTCGCGCCCATCCTGCTCCCCCCCCCGCGGCGGCCGGCTGGTGGCGGAAATAGAAAAAGCGAGGCGCGGCTCGGCCTCCAGCAAATGGCTAACGAGGGTGCTTTTCCCCGACCCGCTGGGAGCGGTAATGATAACAGCCTGGCGGTGATTCATAGAAGATTAAGAGATTGTTCCTTTATTTTCTCGAGTTCATCCTTCATCCTGACGACGATTTTCTGAATATCGCAATCATTCGCCTTCGACCCGATGGTATTGATCTCCCGCCCGATCTCCTGGGCGATAAACCCGAGTTTGCGACCGGGAGCATCATCCCCGCCGGCAGTATCGCGGAAATAGCGGCAATGCTGCGCCAGGCGCGTCTTCTCCTCGGTAATATCGAGCTTTTCGATATAATAAATCAGCTCCTGCTCGAACCGGTTCTTATCCACCTCCACGGCCGCCCACTCCTTCACCTTATCGTGCAGTCGTTGCCTGACATTCTCGGCGCGTTGCCTTTCGAGGGGGGGGATACCATCGGCGAGGCGTTCAATCTCACCGATGTGAATAAGAATATCATCCAGCAGCGCCTCCCCCTCGTCGCGCCGGAAACGATCGAGTTGCTCGACAGCCTCCTCGATAGCGCGTTCGATACACTGCCACTCCTCCTCCGCCGGCTCCTCCGCCTTGACCAGGGAAGCATCGGGGAGGCGGAGCGCCGTCTGGAGAAGCGCCGTCCTGTCCGCCTCGATGCCCAGCGTCTTCGACAGCTCCACGAGCTGGCGGTAATAGGCAACGACAACGGGCAGATCAACAGGCAAATCGCGCCCCGCGTCATCACCATCACCATAAAGCGTGAACTCGATCTTCCCCCGTTCAAGTTTTCGCTTGAGCATGGCGCGCACCTCCAGCTCCTTCGCCTTGTAGGGCGGTGGCAACCTGAGTGAAGCATCCAGGGATTTCGCGTTAAGACTTTTGATTTCGACGATCATTTTTTTGCTCCCGGAATCGGCGACGGCTTTTCCGAAACCTGTCATAGACTTTATCATGCAGTTCTTTATTATGGAATTATTCCCCGCGAAATTAGGGGTTTTATTCGATATTTTGATATACATTCGCGCTTGCCAGAAAATCAGGAGAACGCCATCTATGAAATACATACGGAATTTTTGCATCATCGCGCACATCGACCACGGGAAAAGTACGCTGGCCGATCGGCTGCTGGAAGTGACGGGAACAGTAACGGGGAAAGACCTGCAAGCGCAAGTGCTCGACGACATGGACCTGGAGCGGGAACGAGGCATCACCATCAAAAGTCACGCGATACAAATGGAATACACGCTCGGCGGCCAACGCTACGTGTTGAACCTGATAGACACGCCGGGGCACGTCGACTTCTCCTACGAAGTCTCCCGCTCCATCGCCGCCTGCGAAGGCGCCCTGCTCGTGGTAGACGCCACGCAAGGCATCCAGGCACAAACAATCTCCAACCTCTACCTGGCCGTCGAAAACGACCTGGAAATCATCCCCGTGCTAAACAAAATGGACATGCCAAACGCCATGCCGGAAGAGGTAAAAGACCAAATCGTCGAGCTTGTCGGCTGCAAACGCGAAGAAATCGTCGAAGCAAGCGGCAAAACAGGCCTCGGCGTGGAAGAGATCCTGCAAGCCGTCATCGCCCGCGTCCCCCCCCCGTCGGGCTTCCCGGCATCGCCCCTGCAGGCGCTCATCTTCGACTCGGAATTCAACTCCTTCCGCGGCATCATCACCTACTGCAGGATCGTCAACGGCAGCCTCAAGCGCGGCGACAAAGTCAAATTCGTCAACACCGGACGCGAATACGCCGCCGACGAAGTGGGCGTCCTAAAGCTCGACATGGAGCCGCGCGGGGAGCTAACCACCGGCGACGTCGGCTACATCATCTCCGGCATCAAAAACTCCACGGAAGTCAAAGTCGGGGACACCATCACCGGCGTCGACCGCCCCTGCGACGTCGCCATTGACGGCTTCGAAGAAGTCAAACCCATGGTATTCGCCGGCATCTACCCCATCGACGCCGAGGACTACGAAGACCTCCGCGGATCCATCGAAAAACTCCAGCTCAACGACGCCTCCCTCACCTTTGAACCGGAATCCTCCCTCGCTCTCGGCTTCGGCTTCCGCTGCGGCTTCCTCGGCATGTTGCACATGGAAATCGTCCAGGAACGCCTCGACAGGGAATTCGACATGAACGTCATCACCACCGTCCCCAACGTCATGTACCTCGCCCGCACGACGCGCGGCGAATTTTTCGAAATGCACAACCCCTCGGACATGCCATCCCCCACCCTGCTCGACTACATAGAAGAACCATACATCCGCGCCCAAGTCATCACCCCCTCCGAATACATCGGCACCATCATGACACTCTGCCTGGGCAAGCGAGGCACCCTCCTCCGCCAGCAATACCTCACCGGCAACCGCGTCGAAATCAACTTCGAAATGCCCCTGGCCGAAATCGTCTTCGACTTCTACGACCGCCTCAAAAGCATCACCAAAGGATACGCCTCCTTCGACTACTTCCAAATCGGCTACCGCCGCGCCAACCTCGTCAAGCTGGACATCCTCCTCAACGGCGAACCCGTGGACGCCCTCTCCGCCCTCATCCACGCCGACAACGCCTACGCCTTCGGACGCCGGATATGCGAAAAACTAAAAGAACTCATCCCCCGCCAACAATTCGACATCGCCATACAAGCCGCCATCGGCGCCAAAATCATCGCCCGCGAAACCATAAAAGCCGTCAGGAAAGACGTCACCGCCAAATGCTACGGCGGCGACATCTCCCGCAAACGCAAACTCCTCGAAAAACAAAAAAAAGGAAAAAAACGCATGAAGCAAATCGGCAACGTGGAAGTACCCCAAAAAGCCTTCCTCGCCGTACTAAAACTCGACTAAACAGTGGAAAAACAAAACAACAACTACGGCGGCTTAGAACCCGAATACGCCCGCTACCAAACAGCCGACATCGCCATCCTCCCCGTACCCTACGACGGCACAAGCACCTGGATCAAAGGCGCCGACCGCGGCCCGGCAGCCATCCTCGAAGCCTCCGCCAACATGGAACTCTACGACATCGAAACCGACTCCGAAGTCTACACCCGCGGCATCGCCACCCTCCCCCCCGTCCAAGAAAACACCTCCCCCGAAGCCATGGCCGCCGAAGTCGAACGACGCGTCGAAACCATCCTCCGCGACGGCAAATTCCCCGTCCTCCTCGGCGGCGAGCACTCCGTCAGCATCGGCGCCTTCCGCGCCTTCGCCCGCCACTTCAACTCCTTCTCCATACTACAACTAGACGCCCACTCGGACGCCCGCGACACCTACGAAGGATCCCCCTGCAACCACGCCTGCGTCATGGCGCGCGCCCGCGAACTCGCCCCCGTCGCCCAGGTAGGCATCCGCAGCTCAGCCGCCGAAGAACGCCCCAACCTCGACCCCCGGCGCCTCTTCCACGCCCACGAACTGCAAGAAGACCGCCACAACTGGATGTACGAAGTATCCAGCGTCCTCCTCGACAACGTCTACATCACCATCGACCTCGACGTCTTCGACCCCTCCATCATGCCATCCACCGGCACCCCCGAACCGGACGGCCTCCTCTACCGACAAGTAATCAACCTCGTGCGCCTCATCAACGAACGCCACAACATCGTCGGCATCGACATCGTCGAACTCTGCCCCAACGACAGCGACAAAGCCCCCGACTTCCTCGCCAGCAAACTCATCTACCAGATACTAAGCATCAAATACCACAAATAAAAGAAAATGAAAAAACAAGACCTCCTCCGCGAAACGATAAAACACATCGACATCACCGCCCACGACACCACCCCCCTCGTCAACGCCATGCGCGACATGTCCTTCACGTCGCGAGACACCGCCCGCGCCGCCGACATCCTCACCATGATGATCAAAGACCACCCCTGCACCAACATCCTCACCCTCGCCGGCAGCACCTCCGCCGCCGGCTGCATGCAAGTATACGCGGACATGGCGCGACACAAAATGATAGACGTCGTCGTCGCCACCGGCGCATCCATCATCGACATGGATCTATTTGAAGCCCTGGGATTCCGCCACTACAAGGGACGCGCCGACATCCCCGACACCCTCCTCCGCGAACTCTACATCGACCGCATCTACGACACCTTCATCGACGAAGAACAACTCCAAGCCTGCGACAACACCACCTACGCCCTGGCCAACACCCTCGAACGCCGCCCCTACTCCTCCCGCGAATTCATCCGCGAGCTGGGACGCTGGCTCGTCGACCACTCCGTCAAGAAAAACAGCCTCATCCAGACCTGCTACGAATGTGGCATCCCCGTCTTCTGTCCCGCCTTCTCGGACAGCAGCGCCGGCTTCGGCCTCGCCAAGCACCAGTGGGAGAACCCCGACGACCACCTCTCCATCGACTCCGTCAAGGACTTCGTCGAGTTGACCCGCGTCAAAATCGCCGCCGGCGACACCGGCCTCTTCATGGTCGGCGGTGGCGTCCCGAAAAACTTCGCCCAGGACACCGTCGTGTGCGCCGAAATCCTTGGCCACCAAGTCCCCATGCACAAATACGCCATTCAAATCACCGTCGCCGACGTCCGCGACGGCGCCTGCTCCTCCTCCACCCTCAAAGAAGCCTGCTCCTGGGGCAAGGTCGACATCACCCACGAACAAATGGTATACGCCGAAGGCACCACCGTCATCCCCCTCATCGCCAGCCACGCCTACCACGGCAACGCCTGGAAGGATCGCGAATACAAAAACTGGAACAACCTCTTCCTGTAACCCTCTCGCGCCTCCACGCTCCTCCGCGCCCCCCCGCACCCTCCACGCTCCCCCCCCGCTCCTCCCCGGCCTCGCGCCGGAAAAACCTCACCGGTTGGGACACCTCCCCGCCGGTTTTTTCATGCCCTCACCCCGCGTGTCGTCCGCCCCAGCCCGCCCATCCCGCGTACGCCCTTTCCGTGTGCATGTATTTCCGCTGGCGC
>JAIRXZ010000134.1 GCA_031267995.1 Odoribacteraceae bacterium
TGGCGGCCTGGCGTATTTGCTGGTTGATTTTTTCCCTGGCCTCGTCGGGGGTGATGGTTCCCCAGAGTTGGTGGAAGGTGTTCATGTTGAAGGGGAGGTTGAAGAGTTTGTCGCGGTAGCGGGCGAGGGGGGAGTTGATGAAGTGGTTGAATGGGACGAGGTTGTTGACGTAGTCCCAGACGTGGCGCTGGCTGGTGTGGAAGATGTGGGCGCCGTAGAGGTGGATGTTGATGTTTTCGCGGTTTTCGCAGCGGATGTTTCCGCCGGGGTGTTGTCTTTTTTCGATGACGAGGCATCGCTTGCCGCGGCGGGTGGCTTCGCGGGCGAAGATGGCGCCGCTGAGGCCGCTGCCGACGATGAGGTAGTCGTAGTCGAGGGGCATCAGGGGTAGAGGTTGTCGAGTTTGTCGGCCATGGCGCGGGCGATGTCGCGGCATGCTTGGCGGTCGTCGTTTTTGGGTGTTCCCCAGGTTTCGTGGTGGGGGTGTACGATTTCCCATTTGATGTTGGCGGCGAAGGTGTCGAAGCGTCGGATGGCTCCTCCCGACCATGATTTTTCGCCGAAGTAGGCGAGGAGGTGGTTTTTGACGCCGATTTGTTCGAGTTCGGAGAGGAGTGTTTCCATGGTGGGGAATATGCCGGCGTTGTAGGCGCAGCTGCCGAGGATGAGGCCGCGGAAGCGGAAGATGTCGTTGATGATGTAGGAGGGGTGTGTTTTGGAGGTGTCGTGGACGCGTATTTTTTTGATGCCTTTTTCGGCGAGGGCGCGGGCGATGGTGTCGGCCATGCGTTCGGTGTTGCCGTACATGGAGCTGAAGGCGATGACGACGCCTTTGTCGGTTTCGTATTTGCTCCAGGTGTCGTATTTGGCGATGATGTCGGCGATGTGGGCGCGGCGGATGGGGCCGTGGGTGGCGCAGATCATGCGGACGGGGAGCGGGGCGAGTTTTTTGAGGGCGATTTGGGCGGGTTGGCCGAATTTGCCGACGATGTTGGAGTAGTAGCGGCTGATTTCTTCTTCGAGGTAGTCGAGGTCTACTTCGTCGTCGAAGATGCCGCCGTCGAGGGTTCCGAAGGCGCCGAAGATGTCGCCGCTGAAGAGGATGCCTTCGGTGGTTTCGAAGGTGACCATGGTTTCCGGCCAGTGGAGCATGGGGGCCATGTGGAAGGTGAGGGAGTGGCGGCCGAGGGGGAGGGTGGTGCCTTCTTTGACTTCCTGGAGGTGGTGGCTGATGTCGTAGAAGTTTTTGAGTATGGGGAATGTTTTGGCGTTGCCGATGATGGTGGCGTTGGGGTAGCGGTGGATGAGGTTTTTGAGCGCCCCGGTGTGGTCGGGTTCCATGTGGTTGACGATGATGTAGTCTACCTGGCGTCCGGCGAGGAGGGTGGCGATGGTGTCGACGTAGTCGTCCATTTTGGATCGTTCGATGGTGTCGACGACGACCACTTTTTCGTCCACGATGAGGTAAGAGTTGTAGGCCACTCCTTTTGGGAGCGGCCAGTAGTTCTCGAAGATGTGGGTGCGGCGGTCGTTGACGCCGATCCAGTAGATGTTTTCTTTAATCTCGATGGCTTGATTCATGGGGCGCGATGGGTTGGCGATTTTTTACTCTATCCCTAATTTTTCCCGGATGTATTCCGGGAGGGCGTCCTTGTGCACGATGATGTTCAAGGTTTTGGATTTGACGAAGGGGTAGGAGGCGTAGAAGTAGCCGCCGAATTTGTTGTTGCGGTTCCAGGAGTTTTTGACGATGTAGTAGGGGGTGCCGAACTGGTCGACGGCTTTGCCGATGACGTGCATGCCGTGGTCGTCGGTGGTTTGGTAGTTGTCGAACTCCGTTTGTCTCATCTCCTGGGTGACCTCTTTTTCGGGTGCGGGGGCTGTTTTGAAGGCCTCGGGGGTCAGTTGCGTTTTGGGGAGGTTTTCCCACTTGGCCATCTCCGCGCCGCTCATTTCGGCAGGGGTTTCCACGGGGAGGACGGCCACGCCCGGCTCGCGGGCGAGGAAGCCCGGCTCGCTGACGTCGGCACCCCAGGCGAAGGTGTAACCACTGTCGATGGCGTTGTCCATGACGGCCATGAACTCGTCGATCGGGAGGTTGTAGGAGGTTTCCCACAGCCAGTTGTCGGCCACCTCGATGGCGAATTGCGCGTAGAAGGGGTGGTGGGTGTAGGAGGTGAGGTTGACGTAATCGTCCATGTTCAGGCCGACGACTTCCCGTGCGAAGCTTTGGGGGGTGTATTCTCTCCCGTTGTACTCGAAGGAGTCGGGTTCTTCGCCCAGGTAGGCGTCGAGTATCCCGCTGAAGCCTTGTTTCCAGGCGGTGGAGAGGCGTTTGTTGCCGTTCTTGATGACGCTGGTGATGTAGCCTTTCAGCACGGCGTCGATTTCACCGAAGGCGTGGATGGGTTCCCCGTATTTCAGTCCCTCGTAAACGTCGAGGGGGACGATGCCGTGTTCCCTGATCACGTGCATCACGTCGCCAAAGGCGCCGCCCACGGCGAAGTTCAGCGATCCTTGCAGGCGCACGAATTTTATCCCCTTTTCATAGTAGGCGTGGCGCACGATGTACATGGCCGCGAGGTTGACGGAGTCTTTCCCCAGGCGCATCATTTCGGATTCAAAGAAGGAGATTCCCGACCATGCCCAGCAGGTTCCGGCGCGCGCCTGGTCTTTGACGGAGGTGGCGGGGAGACGCGTGATGTCGGTGAATTTGTAGGCAGGTTTGTCTTTTTTGTCCTTTTTGTTCTGGGCGGCGGCGGTGAAGGTGAAGCCCAGCGCGCAGGCGATGGCGCAGGTGAACAGGATGAGTTTTTTCATGATTAAAAGATTTATTGTTTGTTATTTTCTGTTTCGCTGGCCAAAGGTACAAATTTCCGGCTGTCTTCCACCTTTCCGCGCAGATTATTGTGGTGCATGAAGTGGTATTTCTTGTTGCATAGCCAGATGAAGAGGAGGGCGGCGACGGCCATGGCCAGCGTCTCCCAGTGCGAGGCCACGGGGTTGACATCCACGAAAAGCGCCGGGGTCTGCAACGCCGAGGATTCGTGCGTGACGAGGAGCGCGGAGAGGAGATTGTTGATGAAATGCAGTCCCAGCGCCAGCTCCAGGCCGCCGTCCTTGATGGTCACGTAACCGAGGAGCAGCCCCATCAGCACGTATTTCGGCATCATCGTCCAGAATCCGAACTTTACCACCTCCGGGTTCAGGCCGTGCAGCAGACCGAATATCAGGCTGGTGAGCGCCAGGGGGATCCAGCGGTACTTGAACAGGGCGGCGAACCCCTGCATCAGGTAGCCCCGGCACAGGCACTCCTCGCACGCCACCTGGAAGGGCAGCAACAGCGCCAGCACCAGGCACGTGCCCAGGAAGGGCGCCCAATCCAGCTGGAACCGCAGCGTCGGTCGCGTTATCGCGAAGGTGACGCCCGTCATCAGCAGCAGCAGGACGCCCCAGATCACCGCCCCGCGGATAACGCGATGGAAATCAAATCGCCGACGACCGGAGAAGAGGGCGCCAACGGGCTTCCCGTGGAGATACTTGACGCACGCCAGCAGCGCCGCCAGCGTCACCACGAAGGAGAAAAGCGCCAGCGCCAGCCTCACCACGTCCACCGCCGGCAAAACGTTGGTGTCGGGGTACATCCACAGGCGATACAGCGCGTCGGGGATAGCCCCCACCTGCATCGCCACGAACACCACCACCACGGTAAACAGGTACGCGCTCCAGCGGTTATTCTGCCCCGCGTAAGCTTTTTCCAGGAACATATCTCCTTGTATTTACAGTTGATCGCCGATCGACCCCAGCATCCGTTCCAGACTGTACTCGTCCTGCACCAGCACCTGCCGCGCCTTGCTCCCCTCGAAGGGGCCGACGATCCCGGCGCGCGACAGCTGATCCATGATCCTCCCGGCGCGGGCGTACCCGATGGAAAAACGGCGCTGGATGGAGGACGTAGACCCCTGTTGCGTGCTCACCAGCAGCCGCGCGGCATCGTCGAACAGCGGGTCTTTTCCCCCCGGATCGCTCTCCACCACCACGTTCCCCTCCCCGTCCTCGTGATATTCGGGCAACTCGTAAGCGGAGGGATAACCCTGTTGCGAGGCGATATACCGCGTGATCCGCTCCACCTCCGGCGTGTCCACGAAAGCGCACTGCACGCGCGTGACGTCGTTCGCCACGGAAATCAGCATGTCGCCCCGGCCAATCAGCTGGTTGGCGCCCGTCGAATCCAGGATCACCCGCGAATCCACCGCCGCCGCCACCTTGAAAGCGATCCGCGCCGGGAAATTCGCCTTGATCACCCCCGTGATAATATTCGCCGACGGCCGCTGCGTGGCAATAATCATGTGAATACCAACGGCGCGCGCCAACTGCGCGATGCGGGCGATGGGCAGCTCCACCTCCTTTCCCGCCGTCATGATCAGGTCGCCAAACTCGTCCACCACCACCACGATATACGGCAGGAAGCGATGCCCCTCCAGCGGGTTCAAGTGCCGCGCCACGAACTTGTCATTATACTCCTTCACGTTGCGCACCTGCGCCTTCTTCAGCAAATCGTAGCGCGTGTCCATCTCCACGCACAGCGACTTCAGCGTGGTAATCACCTTGCTGGTTTCCGTGATAATCGCGTCCTCCTCCCCCGGCAACTTCGCCAGGAAATGGCGCTCGATGATCGAGTAGATGCTCAGCTCCACCTTCTTCGGGTCGATCATCACGAACTTCAGCTGCGCCGGGTGCTTCTTATACAGGAGCGACGTGATGATGGCGTTCAGCCCGACGGACTTCCCCTGTCCCGTGGCGCCGGCCACCAGCAAGTGCGGCATCTTCGTCAGGTCAAACGTGAAAGGCTCGTTCGCGATCGTCCTGCCCAGCGCCACGGGCAAGGCGTACTTCGACTCCTGGAAGCGCTTCGACGACAAAATTCCCCGCATCGACACGATCCCCGGCTGCAAGTTCGGCACCTCGATCCCCACCGTCCCCGCCCCCGGTATCGGGGCGATAATACGAATCCCCAACGCCGCCAGGCTCAGGGCGATATCATCCTCCAGCCGCTTGATCCAGGCGATCTTCACGCCCGGCGCCGGCACGATCTCGTACAGCGTCACCGTCGGCCCCTTCGTCACCTTGATCCTCGTGATCTCTATCTTGTAATTGCGCAACGTCTCGATAATCGTCTTCTTGTTCATCTCCAGCTCCTCCGGCGTCACCTGCGGGGTATCCTCGGAATGTTCCTCCAGCAGGTCGAGGGGGGGCGCCTTGTACCGCGACAAGTCCAGCGTCGGGTCGTAATCCTCCTCCGGCTGCGGGTTCGCGTCCACGCGCTCCTCCTGGCGACTGGTCGTCACGGTCACCTCCACCTCGTCGTCGAGGAAGGGCGACTCCACCTCCGACGCCTCCTCCTCGACGGCAACGCGAGGCGACTTCCGCGGGGCAACCTCCGGCTCTTCAGGCTCCTCTTCCGTCGACTGCCGCTCCTGCCACCTCTTCAGCTCCCGCGCCGCGCGGCGGGACGCCCGTCTCTCGGCCGACCGCGCGATACGCGCCTTGAACGCCGCCACGCACCGCCTGAAAAAGCCGTTGAACCCGAACATCACGATCACCACCAGCGTGAAAACCAGCAGGAAAAACGTCCCCACCTCCCCCATCTGCACGTTCAGCCACTCGCTGACGAAATAACCGTGGGTGCCGCCCGGGAAAAGGTACCCCGACGGGAAGAAGTGCGACGCGTAGCCGAGAAACAGCGACGCCCACACCACCATCACCAGCCCCGTTACCATCCTGGCCGCGAACCGCTTCACCGGTCGGTTGAAGAGGCGCAGCCCCGCCAGGGCCAGCAGGTAACAAAAGATAAACGACGGCACCCCGAACGACAGGTTGATCAACCGGTTGGCGAGCATCGCTCCCCACACGCCCGTTGAATTTTCGGCGCCCCCTTTCACTTTTCCCGTGGCGGTGTCCACCACGCTCTGATCCATCCCGCCGTCGAAAAAGAAGGCGACCATCGCCACGAACATGTAAACGGAGAACAGCAAAAGCAACGATCCCAACGCGAAACGCAGGCGGACGTCCATCTTGTAACGACCTGTCTTTTGACTTTTTACGGGTTTAATTTTCTGGATCATGTCATGTTATTTTAACGCCGCCGAAGTTACGACATTGATCGTATATTACGCAAGGTGTCCCGCTAATTTTTCTCGCCATGCCCCGCGAGATGGGACGAAAACCGCGCCGGGGGGGGGGAAAAGGGCGCGGGATAGGGGGAACCCTGCGCGGGAGGGGCGGTATACCGCGCGGGCGGGGGGAAC
>JAIRXZ010000148.1 GCA_031267995.1 Odoribacteraceae bacterium
TAGATCCCGCCGACGCCTTCGCCCTCGTCACCATCAACCCGGCGAAGAACCTCTCTCTCCCCCGCAAGGGGCGAATCGCGGCCGGCGCCGACGCCGACATCTGCCTCTTTGACGAGCGATTCACCCTTCGCCACCTCTTTGCCGGCGGAAAGCGGCTCATGCAAGAGGGAAAGATCATCAAAAAAGGAAACTTTGAAAACTGACAACCCATGAAAACATTAAACAAATGGTGGCTGATGCCCATCCTCCTGGCGACGCCGCTGGAGGCGCTCGCGCAGACAGACGCGCGTTTCGACAAGTACACCCTCGGCGAGGGTATCACCGTGTCGGCGCGCGATGGCGGCCAAATCTTCAACCTGCGCGGCTACGTGCAGATCCAGTCCGACTCCCGATTCTACGGCAACACGGACGCTTATCACCGTTTCCGCGTGCGACGCGCCAGGTTGCGCGCCTCAGGTCGGGTAGCCAACGGGCTAATCAACTATCGCCTCACAACGGACTTCTCGGAGACGCTCGCCGACGAAGCCTCCTCGCTCATCCACGACGCCTTCATCACCTTTCACCCGACGGGCAGCATCGCCATCTCCGTCGGCCAAACGCCAGTCGCCACGGACGTCCGCGAGTTGGGCATCACCTCCAACACTCTCGCCTTTACCGACCGCAGCAAGCTATCCTCCGCCTTCGGAACCATCCGCGAGGTGGGCATATCCATCGAGGGCGACTTCCGACTGGGCGGTGACATGTTCCTTCGCCCGGAAATCTCCCTCACCGACGGCGATGGCGCCATCTCTCCCGGCCATCGCTACGGCGGCCTCAAGTATGGCGCCCGCGTCAACTTCCTTCCCCTCGGCCGCTTCCGACAAGCGGGAGAGTTCAGCGGCACGGACATCGTCCGCGAGTTCGCTCCAAAGCTCTCCATCGGCGTTGCCGCCAGCTACAACGACGGTGTCAGCGACCGTCGCGGCGGGAGATCCTCCGGGGAGATACTCTACATGGACGCCAACCAGGACTACTCGCTGCCAGGCTACGGGAAGATCATCGCCGACTTCCTCTTTAAATACCGGGGTCTCTACATCCTCGGCGAGTACGCCAAGACAACCGCCACGGTCCCCGACGACATCGTCTATCGCGTCCGCGTGGACGGAACCCTCGCCACCACTTTCGACGGAGGCGTCGAGAACTACGTCAAGGGTCGCATGATGCTGGGATCGGGCATCAACATCGAGGCCTCCTACCTCTTTCCCGCCCTCTTCTCCGCCGGCGCCCGCTACACTCGCCTCTTCCCGGACGACAACTCGTACATGAACAACACCCTCTACTACCATCGCAACACCGTGTACGAGATCACCGCCGCCAAATACATCACCCGCTCGCACGCCGTCAAGATCCAGGCATCCTTCTCCTGGACAGACGCCGGGGAGGGCAGCCGCGACGTCATGAACAACGTCATGACAGGCAACGAAAGCGCCCTCCAGTGCCTCCTCCAGATATCCTTCTAACGCCACACCGTAACGCCAACCCACATGTCACGATATCTCACCCTCATCCTCCTCGTCGGCATCCCCTTCGCCACCGTCGCGCAACAGCCGCGCGCCATGACGGAGAAGTTTTTCCCCGATCCCGACGTCACCATCCCCACCCCCTCCTTCCAAAACAAGCGAGGGTACGCCTCTCACGGCGACGTCATCGCCTTCCTCGGCGCTTTGGCGGGGGGACAACCCCACGTCACCCTCTCAGTCATCGGTAAAAGCGCGCGGGGGAAAGAGATCCACGCCATCACGCTCCGTCGCCAGGGCGATCGCCCCAAAACCCGCGTCCTCTTCATCGCCCGCGTCCACGGCGACGAACCTGCCGGCACGGAAGCCATGATGAACATCGTCCATCGCCTCATCAACAACCCCGCGGAGGCCGCCTTGCTGGAGAAGATCGACCTCGCCATAATCCCCTTCCTCAACGTCGACGGGGGAACGGAGATGACGCGCGAAACACGCGCCGAACTCGACCTCAACCGCGACATGACCAAGCTGCAAGCCCCCGAAAACGTCGCCTTGCAAGCCTTCGCCACCGCCTTCAACCCGGACGTTGTCGCGGACTTCCACGAGTACCGCCCCTTCCGCGTCGACTACTCCCGCCTCGCCACCTTCGGCGCGTGCGCCCACGCCGACGCCATGCTCCTGTACAGCGACAACCCCAACTACCCCCGCCCCCTCAAGCGCCTGCTCGGCGAAAAATTCCTCCCCGCCATCCGCGACACCCTCGCGTCCGCCGGCATCACCTCCTGCAAGTACTTCACCTCGCGCAAAGAGGCAGGCGAGATCATCCTCAACATCGGGGGCCTCAGCCCGCGCTCATCCTCCACCTCCTTCGCCCTCCGAAACACCATATCTATCCTCCTCGAAATACGCGGCATCGGCATCGGCAAAACATCATTCACCCGTCGCGTCCACGCATCCACCCTCGTCGCCCTCGCGCTCCTGGAGAGCGCCGCCAAACACGCCGAAGCCCTGGGAGAAGCCATCGAAGAGGCCAACAGCACGACCGACGACATCGTCATCACCGTCACCCGCCCCACCCTCCCGCGCCCCGTCCCCTTCATCGACATCGAGAAAAACCAGCTCGTCAACATCACCATGCCCACCCGCGACGCCGCCGACTGCAAACCCGCCATCGTCAGGAAACGACCAGCCGCCTACGCCATCCTCCCCTCGCGCGCCGACCTCGTCGCGAAGCTCGAACTCCTCGGCATCACCGTCCGACGCCTCGAAGCGCCGCTCACCTGCCGGGGAGAGACGTACCGCGTCACCGCCTGCCGACGCGACGACGTCAAGTTCGAGGGAATCTACCCGCAACACGTCACCGTCGAAACCATCGAGGGCGACATCGCACTCCCCGCCGGCGCCTTCATCATCACCACCGCGCAACGCGCCGCCAACCTCGCCGCCGCCCTCCTCGAGCCGGAAGCAGAAAACGGATTCATCGCCTACGACCTCCTCCGCGTCGCCGAAGGCGAGCAACTACCCGTCGTCAGAATAACCGAAAACATTTAATATCACAACGCCATGAGAAAGAAAATTACCATCATCACCTTCTCCATCGCCATCGCTCTCGCCTCGGTCACCGCCGCGCGGGCACAGCAAATCGAAGCCAAGTTTCGTCCCGGCAATGGCCTGGACATACTCCTCGACAACGGCGACTACTCCTTCAACATCGGGGGATTGATACAATCCAACTTCCTCCGCGACGACCCCGCCGCCGCTAAAGTCGAGAACAAGTTCGGTGTCAAGCGCGGATACCTCACCTTGTCCGGCGCGGCGCGGGCAGAACGGGTGCACTTCCTCCTCCGCGCCGACCTCGCCGCGTCATCGCCCCTCCTCGACGCCTGGTTGGCCTGGCAACCCTGGAAGACGATCACCATCTCCGCCGGTCAAAAGCAAACTTTTACTAATGGACGCGAGATGACCCTCCCAGAAAGTGGGCTATCTACCCCCGATCGCTCGCCCCTCTCCCTCTCCTTCGCCGGCACCGGGCGCGAGTTCGGCCTCTTCATCGAGGGCGACTTCGAGTTGGGCAACATCCCCCTCTTGCCCGCCATCGCCATCACCTCTGGCGACGGGCAGAACGCCTTTGGCGCCACCTCCATCGACGTTGACCTCGGCGGGCTGAAATACGGCGCGCGGGTAGACGTACTCCCCCTCGGTCGCTTCGCCCCCGTCAACGACCGCGCCGTCGCTGACCTCGCCGGCGAGCGATCGCCCAAACTGAAAATCGGCCTCGCCGCCAGCTACAACCAGGGAGCCAGCCACCCCGCCGGCCACGGTCACGGCGCCTTCGCGCTCTACGACGAGACGGGCGCCGCTCGCTACCCTGACTACCGCTTGTTGCACGCCGACCTCCTCTTCAAGTACCGCGGCCTGTCGCTCCTCGGCGAATACGCCAACGCCTCGGCCACCTCCCTCCACCACCTCTACACGGCGGCGGGAGGAACAGCCCGCTTGCTCCCCGGACAAATCAGTCACTACCTGCGCCTCGGCGACGCTTGCAACGTCCAGGCCGGCTACGCGGCAAAATGCGGGTGGGGAATCGACATTCGCTACGCCCGCGTCACCCCCGAGTTCGAGAAAGAGGTCGCCTCGCTCCTCCGCCGCGTGGAACTCGCCGAAGCGTGCGTCACCAAGTACTTCAACGGCGGGGTGAAGGTGCAAGGGAGCTTCGCCCGCCGCGAAACGGACAAGCAGGACGCCGACACCCGCGTCGAAGTGATGCTCCAAATCGCCTTTTAGATGACGCGCCCGATCCTTCTCGCCCTCTCGCTCCTCCTCCTCGCCGTTGCCGGCTGCGAGGGGGAGAAGGGGGCGACCAACCCTCCCGCCCTCGCCGCCGGGCGGGGGACAATCCCCGTCGAGGCGCTCGAAAACCGTCCCGTCACGCTCCACTACTTCATCCCCCCCGGCGACCCCGCGGGGATGCCCCTCCTCTTTGTCTTCCCTGGCATCGACCGCGCCGCCGCCGCCTACCTCGACGACTGGATAACGGTCGCCACCGCCGAACGATGGATGGTTTTCGCCTTCGAATTCCCCGCCTCCACCTACACCAGCGACGAGTACATCACCGGCAACGTGGTGAACGCCAACGGGGAGCCGCGACCTCGCGAGCAATGGACGTTTTCCGTCATCGAACCCGCCTTCCAGCGTCTCCGCGCGCTGACGGGCGCCGTCGCCACGCGGTTTAACCTGTTCGGACACTCCGCCGGGGCGCAATTTGTCCACCGTTACCTGCTGTTTAACCCGACGGCGCCCGTGGAACGCGCCGTCTCCGCCAACGCCGGGTGGTACACGCTGCCCGACACGTCCGTCCTATTCCCCCACGGGTTGAAGGGGGTGCCCGTCAGCGCCGACGATCTCCACCGGGCGTTCCAACAGCGGCTCACCATCCACCTCGGGACGGGGGACACGCGACAGGATGCCGCCCTCAACACCTCTCCCGGCGCCATGGCTCAGGGGGCGCACCGGTATGCTCGCGGGCTTTACTTCTTTGATCGCGGTCGGGCGATCTCTGGTCGGGATGGCGTCCCGTTTCTCTGGAAGAAGGTGGAATCTATCGGCGTCGGGCACGATCACGCGCGCATGGCCGCCGACGCTGCCGCCATCTTCCTCGCTCCACCGGACGGGGCCGCCGACGCTGCGGCCATCTTCCTCGCTCCACCGGACGGGGCCGCCGACACTGCGGCCATCTTTCTCGCTCCACCGGACGGGGCCGCCGACACTGCGGCCATCTTTCTCGCTCCACCGGACGGGGAGTAGCGCTTTTCCCCCCCACGCGAGGGTTTTATTCATGGTCTGATTCACTTTCTTCACGTCCCGCCGGGCTTTATTCATGCCCCGACGGGATTTTTTCGTGTTTAGACGAGATTTCTTTGTGTTTAGACGTGATTTCTTTGGAACTATCGTGAAAAGACACGCGTTTATCGTGAAAAAGCACGAACCGTTACGGTGGCTGAGCCTGTCGAAGCCCTCGCGGC
>JAIRXZ010000001.1 GCA_031267995.1 Odoribacteraceae bacterium
GGCACGGGCTACAAGCCCGCGCCAGCGAAAGGTTGCCGGTACTACAGACGCTGGCGCGGACTTGCAGTCCGTGCCAACGAAAGAGCACCCTTTCCGGTGGTGGGCACGGGCTACAAGCCCGCGCCAGCGAACGATCGTGTTGTCGCGCGTATTGATTGTGTCGGTTGTACAGGTCGTCTTGTTATTCATATTACTATTCGTTTTATCGTTTCTATCAATTTGGTAATCTCGCGGGAACCTTCCCAAGGCTTCTTCCCTGGTCGATCCCCGCGAGAGTTTTCTCACCTTCCAACACCGGCGCGGAAACCCGTTCGGGGGTCAATTCCCGGGGGAGGTCGGGGTTTGACCGGACTTGTACTTCTCCAGTTCCGCCTTCAGTCGAGCGATCTCGTTCGCCTCCTCCCGCGAGGCATCCTCGGTAGTCTTCGGCATCATAAACATAGGCTCCTCGCCATACACGGGGATATCGTCCAGGTGCTTCAGGAAAGCGACCTTGGCGATAAGCAGTTTGCCGCGAGTTTCGGGGGGCATCATGATGGTGTTGTGCAACTTGCCGGTAGCCAGGCGGAGAATCTCCGTCCTCCCGTCCTCGGACAGGATGACGATAATACCGTGCCGCACCCCCTTTGGCCAGCCGCTGCGGACTTCCCCGGCGTTCTTCCCGGCCGAGTAGTCGAAGACAATCTCCACGGCATCCAACCCCTTGATGACAACCTTGATGGCGGCAATCGCGTCCGTGGGTTTTGAACGCCCGCTCCCGCCGACCTTCTCGTGCGGCAGGAGGAAACCCAGCTCGTGGATTTGCTCGGCGGTCATCACCTTCGTGTCAAACATTTCATACAGGAAAATCCTGACTGTCACCAGGCAAAAATCAACCATCTCCCCCAGCAGGATATCGCGCTTCCGGCGGAGATCGGCAGAGCCGGCGCTGGATTTACACGTGGAGATAAGATCCTGGAGACTCTCCAGGTTATCCGCGAAGTAGGTGATGATGGCCTGCGGGACGGGCACCAGCGGTCGGAGGGTGACCAGCGTTTTGGACAGGTGGTCGATGTTGTAGAACTTGGAGTCGATGCTTTTCGTCCACCCGTGGAGGTGCGCGAGAACGCTATCCGGCACCTTGTGGCGATAGTTACTGCCCAGCGTCAACACGTACACGATTCTGGCAGGGCGGCGTTTTTTGCCGCGGCGGCGATCCGGGCGATAACGCCGCCTGCTCAGTTTCAGGATGCCCAGGTCAACCAGGATTTGCAATGGCAAGGGTAATTTGTTCATCTTGTTTGTGATTTTAAGGATTTAACATTGAATATAATTTCCCGCGGTGGCGGGGGTAAAAATTCGGGGCGATTCCGGGACGATCAACGGGGAAAACAGGCTGGGACGGGGGGTGTTCAACGCGAAGGCGAGGATTTTCGACGCGAACACGTTCGTTTTCAACGCGAAGGCGTGCTTGCTCATTTGCAAGCAGCCCTGTTTGATTCGCGAGCTGGCCTGTTTTATTTGCAAGCTGCCCTGTTTGCAAACCAACCGGCCTTGTTCGCGGGCGAAAACCGGAAATGTCCCCGCGAACGTGGTCACTTTTAAAATGATCATGGTAATGTTTAAAATGAACATGGTCATGTTTGTTTTGAAAGTGCCCTCTTTCATTTTCAAACAGGGCATTTTCATTTTCAAACAGCCCACTTTCATTTTCAAACTGCCCTGTTTTATTTTCAAACAGGGCTGTTTGAAAACGAACATGACCATGTTTGATTTGAACATTACCACTTTTAAGTTGAAAGTGGTAACGTTCGTTTTCAAACTGCCCTGTTTCACTTTCAAACAGCCCACTTTCATTTTCAAACAGCCCTGTTTGCAAAAAAACGCGGGCGTGTTGGCGGCCGACGCCTCGCGGGAGATGGTGGTCATCTCTCGCGTGTGCCCCCCGGTTTCCCCCGGCGTCCAGGGGAAAGGGGTCGCGGGCATCAAAAATATCGGTTTCATTTCGTGGAGTTTGCGTTTGTTGTATGATGCTATTTTATGCATATAAAGTAGATAGGTAGCGATTGTGTTGGGAGATTATAGTCATCTATATAGCTTAAATACCCGTTTGAAAAACCGACTTCGGTATATGCGGCACCTGTTGAGTTCATGACCGTTGCGATGCGATAGGTGTCACCATTGGCCAACTGTCCATTCGTAAGATAATATGGTTCATAATATTGTATCAGACTAAGCGATAGATTGTGATATCCTGCTGGGCAGTAGGAATTTATATCGGGATTATTACCACTAGCTTTGACCGTGTACGGGCCAACGACGATGTGGGGCGGCACCCCGTTTTGGCTGACCGTGTGGTATATCGTCCCTGATATCCCGTTAATGATCTCTATATCCCTCGCGTTCGCGGTCGGGTTGGCCGGTACGGCGACCGTCACCGTGGTGGTTGAACTTGTCCCGCTCACCAGGATTGCCTGGGTACTTTTATTCCTGAAGGAGATGGTGTAGGTCGGGGCGTTCGTCGTCACGGTCAGCGTCACGTTACCGCCGGCGTAAGCGATGGAGCCAGGGCTGCTCGTGGAGAGGGTGTAAACGCCGCGGGTGAAGGATCTGTCCGCGTCGGCATGGGCGGGGATGAAGGGGGGGATGGCGTCGTACCCGGCGCGGATGTACACGGTGGTATCAGTCGACCAGGAGGTAGCCTTGTTCCAGGGGCGCGCGGTGACGGGGACGATGATTTGCTCACTCGCCAGGGGCACGGTGAGGATGGTGGAGAGCACCTTGCTCCAGGAGCCGGCGGCGTCGATCCGCTGGCCGTACCACCTGATGTTGGTTTTGGCGATCAGCCTCACGGAGGTGGCCGCCGGGGAGAGGTCTTTGTCGGTAGGGGGAGCGGGCGTGGTGGCGGCGACGGCGGAGATTATCGTCCAGTCGGGGGGGATCAGCCGGAAGAGCGTCACCGCGTCGGAGGCTTCCGGGGCGCCGTGCGGGTTGGCGGTGGTGAGGGTCACGAGGGTCTGGGAGGAGCCGGCCAGGGCGTTGCCGGAGGTGGAGAGCGGGCGGAAGGAGAGTTGCCGGGTGACGTCCGCCGTGGGCGGGGTGGTCTCCGATTGCACGGCGTTTGCCGCGATCTCGCTGGCGCCGAGGAAGACCTTGTCGACGATTGTCGAGAAGTTGGCGTCGCCGGAGAACTTCCAGCGGGTGTTGGTCTTGAAGGTGACGTCGACGGGGGTACTGCCCGATCCGAAGTTATGCTCGTGGACGGGCGGGTTGCCGCCGTCGGTGGGGGAGGTGATGACGAGGCGGGGCGGCGTTCCGGATTGCACGATGTCGAACGCGAGGGGGGAGGGGAACCCGGTGTCGCTGGAGGTGACGCTGATGGTGGCCGTCCTCGCGGCGTACGAGGAGACGTTGCTCGTCAGCGTGACGGGGTAGGAGTAGGAGGAGGTGATGTCGTGGAAGGTGGCTCCCTCGCCGGTTTCCAGCGCGAGGTAGGTGTCCGCCGGGTTTTTGGCGAGCTTCCACGGCCCCTCGGAGACGACGGGGAAAGTGAACGTGCCGCCGGCGGCGGGGTAGGGGTTCGCGGGGAAGGCCTGGAATGCCATCAGGCGGTCGAGCTGGCGGACGTTGATGACCCGCGTCATCGTCCTGCCGCTGGTGCCCGTCAGGGTGACGAGCAGGGTGCCGCCGAGGATGCCGGTGGCTCCCGGCGTCCTGTTGGTGGGGAGCAGCTGGATGGCGGCGGCGCTGCCGGTGAAGGTGCTCGACGAGGATGATGCCCAGGCGACGGTGCCTGATTGGGTGTACGTTAGCTTGTAGGCGCTGCCGTCGGCCACCGGGTAGGTGAGGATGTCCACCCGCTTGGGGGTGCTTTGCGCGGAGTAGAAGACCAGGTCTGACGGGGAGACCTCCAGGGAGAACTCCTCCTCGGCGAGCTGGCGGACGGTGATTTTTTTCTCGAGGTTGCCGGCGATGATGTAAAATTCGTGGAAGCGGGGGGAGGTGGTGGGGGTGGCGGTGAGGGTCAGCCTGGTCTGCACGCCCGCCGCGCCGCTGGCGATGTCGCTTACCGGGACGGGGGCGGTGATCGTCAGCCAGGAGGGGAAGGCTGCCTTTGTCACCGTCCAGCCGCCGGGGAAGTCGGTGGTGACTTCCAGGCTCTTGGCGGATCCGGTGGCGTAGAATACCAGCTCGCTCTTGTCGACGGCCAGGTTGTGCTGGCCGTCAAATGTGATGTCGTCGAGTCCTCCGCCGTCCCAGGGTACGATGGTGACGGTGATGTTTGCCGGTTTGTTGGCGTAGGCGTCCTCCGGCGTCGGGTAGCCGTGTCCGCTGACGCCGATGATGGTGACGTCGTAGCGGTGGTTGCGGAGGAGGGGGAGGAATCCGCTGGCGGTGTTTTCAAACTCGACGCGGTAGTAGGTGGGGGTGGTCATGTCCTGGTAGTACCCGCCGATGACGAGGCAGGTGTTTTGCTTCCAGCCGGTGGCGGGGTGCGCCACGCCGGCGACGGCCTCGAACGCGTAGATGTTGTTCTTGTACTCGATGACCTTTTTGGTGTTGGAGGGGTCGGCGTTGTAGGCGAGGTAGTCGTCCGCGGCCTTGGCACCGGCCAGGTGCGGGGCGCGCGCCTTGAGGCCGTCGGGGACGTTGTTCCACTGGGTGGGGTCGTAGCCCTCGTGGTTGGGCGCGGTGGTCTTGACGGCGGGGGCGATGGTGCCGGCGGTGGTGTAGTTGTAGAGGCGCGCGCTTTCGATCCAGAAGTTGTTTACCGCTGCGCCCACGATGACGTCTATCTTGGCGATCATCCGCGTCAGGCTGATGGTGGGGGCGGAGGTGCCGACGGTGAAGTTGTTGCTGTATCCCCACATCGGCAGGCGGTCGAAGGTGGTCGGCCACTGGTGGGAGACGGGGGCAATGCTTTTGGTGATGGCGGCGAGGACGGTTTCTCGCGTGTCCTTGACGAGGGAGGCGCCGGTGGTGGCGGCGGGGTAGGCCGCGGGGATCATCGCGCGGGCGTTGGCCAGCACCACCATGTTGTAGGTGTTGGCGGGCAACTTGACGGAGAATTGTCCCGACACGGGGGTGGTGCCGATGGCGCGGTAGACGATCTTGTCCGTCCCCTGGTCAAAGAGGAGGACGTCGACGGTTTCCACGGCCGACTCGTTCATCGCTCGCGAGGAGGGCGGGCCGGGGACGGTGAACGACAGGGTGACGAGGTGTTCCCCGTCGCCAGTGTCGGCCGCGCCCTCGCGTACATCCTTCACGCAGGATCCGGCAAGGATCAGGAGGGCGATCAATAAAAATTGTCTCACGCGCGTGCATGAAAAAAGGCGGGCTACTATATAAGGTGTGGTTGCTCGCCCGTGGCGGGCGCGTTGCCCGCTGTACCGGCTTTCCGGTTGTCTGGTGTTTTCTCGTGTTTTCCCCGCTTGTGAATCGGGGTTAATCTCCTTCATGTTCAAATGTTTCATCGCTCTAAGTTATTGTTTCATTCTGTGTTCCGCTCCAATCATTTTCAGGCCGCAAATATATCGATTTTATGGCATTTTCAAGCATTGGGTTGGGAAAAACATCCGAAAAGCGAAAAAAAGCCCCAAAACAGGGACTTTTTTCCGCAAATAGACCATCCAAAAACCGAAGGAGTGAGATCGAGAGATAAAAAAGAACCGCGCGCGGTGGCGTGCGGTTGCATGTTGTGGGCATCCGGGGGGCGTTATTCCGTAGGGGCGAATAATTATTCGCCCTTACAACAGAGTGAACGATCCCGTGGGCGAATGATTATTCGCCCCTACAGCAGGGCGAACAATCCCGTGCCGGCGGAAGGGGGGAGCCCGCGGAGGGGCGCCCCTACAATATTTTCCGACGAAAAGGTGGCCTTCCGGTGGTGGCACGGGCTGCAAGCCCGCGCCAGCGGAAATGCACACGCGGGAAGGGTATCCGCGAGGGGCGCCCCTACATTTACTGGTGTTATCGTCGAGGTGCACACGCGGGGAAGGGCGAATAATTATTCGCCCCTACAGCATTCTCCGAAGAACACGTAGGGGCGCGCCTCGCGTGCGCCCTTTCCCGTGCACGCCCCAACAATTAAAAACGGAAAAACTCTCGTGAGACGTGGCACGCTACGTCTCACGATAAGGCCAACCCGTGACCGCGGGACGCGACATACATCACCGCGGGCGCCCGCGAGGGTCGCCCCTACAGCATTTTTCAACGAATTGGCGATCCTCGTGCCGAACGTCGCGGAAATACGGGATTTTCACGTACATTCGCGGGGTATTGTTAAAATAATAAAAGATGAAACAGTTGATGATGTGCAGTATTTCCCTTCTCGTCGTGGCCTCGTGCGTGAGGGAGAAGGCAGTAGACAATTACGAAACGAGTAGCCTCGTCAAGGTCGGGGACGAGGTGCCCGACTTCTCGCTCACCCGCGACGGGACGACAATCAGCAAGCAATCACTCGCGGGCAAGAAGACGCTGCTGGTGCTATTCTCCACGACGTGTGGCGATTGCCGGCTCGTGCTCCCGACCGTGGAGGAGGCCTGGAAGGAATTGCGAGAGGATCCGGAGGTGCTGGTGGCGACCATCTCCCGCGAGGAAACGGCGGAGGCGGTGTCCGCTTACTGGAGCGAGGCGGGGTTCACCATGCCCTATTACCTGGATGTCGACCGGGAGGTGTTCAAAAAGTTCGCCACCGCCTACACGCCACGCGTTTACCTGGTGGACGCGCGACAACGGGTAGTGGAAATGCACGTCGAGACGCTGGAGATCAGTGCCGATGAACTGTGCCGGCGGGTCAGGGCGCTTTAGTCAAAAACCTTCCCGGTTCGAGTAAAGCTCTTTCCGATTCGAATAAAGCTCTTCCCGGTTCGAGTAAAGCTCTTTCCGATTTGAATAAAGCCCCTCCCGGTTCGAGTAAAGCTCTTTCCGATTCGAATAAAGCCCCTCCCGGTTTGAGCAAAGCTCTTTCCGATTCGAGTAAAGCCCTTCCCGGTTCGCATAAAGCTCTTTTCGATTCGAGTAAAACCCCTCCCGGTTCGAGTAAAGATCTTTCCGATTCGAGTAAAGCCCTTCCCGGTTCGAGTAAAGATCTTTCCGATTCGAGTAAAGCCCCTCCCGGTTCGAGCAAAGCTCTTTCCGATTTGAATAAAGCCCTTCACGGTTTGAGCAAAGCTCTTTCCGGTCTGAATAAAACCCCTTTCGATTTACACAAGAAGCCTCGCGATTTCAACGCGAGGCTCCCTGTTTTAGCCAAAAATCTTCGTGATTTACCTGGCGCGCGTCCCGCTTTAGAAAAAACGTGCCCGTCGTTACCCGAAAAGCGTCCGGCAGAGATCGGTAATCTTGGAAACGAACGCCACCTCCACGCGGGGCGGCGTTTTGTTTAGCCCCTTGCGGTTGCCATCCGGGACGTACACCTGCTTGAACCCCAGCTTATCCGCCTCGAACACCCGTTGCTCGATGCGGCTGACGGCGCGGATCTCCCCGGACAATCCCACCTCGCCGGCAAAGAGCACGCCGCGCGGGATGGGAGCGTCGATATTGGACGAAAGCACGGCCATCACCACCCCCAGGTCGAGGGCGGGATCGTTCACCCGGATCCCCCCGGCGATATTGAGAAACACGTCCTTGGCGGCGAGCCGGAAGCCGACGCGCTTCTCCAGCACGGCGAGTAACATGTTGAGCCTCCGGGTGTCGAACCCCGTGGCCGAGCGTTGCGGCGTGCCGTACGCGGCCGTGCTGACCAGCGCCTGCGCCTCCAGCAGGATGGGGCGAACCCCCTCGACGGTGGCGGCGACGGCGATGCCGCTCAAGTCCTGACCGTGGTTGGAGAGCAGCAGGCCGGAGGGGTTGGCCACCTGGCGGAGGCCGGTGGGCGCCATTTCGTAGATGCCTATTTCGGAGGTGGAGCCGAAGCGGTTCTTGACGGAGCGCAGGATGCGGTAGACGTGCTGCTGGTCGCCCTCGAACTGTAACACGGTGTCCACCATGTGTTCCAGGATCTTGGGGCCGGCCAGCTGACCGTCCTTGGTGATGTGGCCGATGAGGATGGTGGTGATGGTATTTTCCTTGGAATAGCGCAGCAACGCGTTGGTACACTCGCGGATCTGGGAGAGGCTTCCGGGGATGGCGTCCAGCGTTTCGGTGGCCAGCGTTTGTATGGAGTCGATGACGATCAGCCCCGGCTGCAGCGCGTTGGAATGTTCCAGCACGGCCTCCAGGGAGTTGCCGGAGAGGAAGTAACACTCCTCGTTGTCCGCCTCCAGGCGCCGCGCCCGCGTCTTGATTTGCGCCACGCTCTCCTCGCCGGAGACGTAGAGCACCTTCCCGCGGCGGTTTTGCAGGGCGAATTGCAGCGCGAGGGTCGATTTGCCGACCCCCGGTTCGCCCCCCAGGAGGATCATCGATCCCGGCACCACGCCGCCGCCCAGGACGCGGTTCAGCTCGTCGTCGCCCGTGTCCAGGCGTTCGTCGGCGTTGATTTTTACCTCCGACAGGCGCAGGGGACGCGAGACGCTTTTCCCCGTCACGGGGCGCGCGGCGGAGGTTTTTGTAGTGATTTCCAGCTCCTCCACGAAACTGTTCCACTCCCCGCAGGTGTTGCATTTGCCCGCCCACTTGGGTTCTTTGGCGCCGCAGTTTTGGCAGACGAAGACGGTTTTTGATTTCATCGCGCGGTGGTGGATTTAGAAAAAGAGCTCTTCGGGGATCTCTTTTTCCGTTTTTTCCTCGCCGGGTTCTTCCGGGATGTCGTCGCCGCAGTCGATGGAGCGGCGGAAAGAGGAAGGAGGCTCGAACTCCAGTGGCGAAAGGCGAATAGAGGCATCGTCGCGCACCTTCTGCATGAAAATCGCCCAGATTGGGAGCGCCATTTGCGCACCTTGCCCCATCCTGAGTTCCTGGAAGTGCACGTCCCTGTCCTCGGCGCCCGCCCAAACGCCACCGGCCAGCGCGGGGGTGATGCCGATAAACCAGCCGTCGGAGTGCTCCTGCGTGGTGCCGGTTTTGCCGCCCATGGGATCCTTGAGGCCGTACCTGTAACGCAGCCGCATGCCCGTGCCCTTGTTCACCACCTCTTCCAAGAGGCTGGTCATCAGGTAGGCAGTCGACTCGGTGATCACCTCCCGCGGGTTGGGTTGGAAGGAAGCCAGCACGTTGCCGTACTTGTCCTCCACGCGCGTCACCATCACGGGGGCGTTGTAGACCCCCTTGTTGGCGAAGACGGCGAAGGCGGCCACCATCTCCTTGACGGTGATCTCCGCGGAGCCGAGGAAGATGGAGGGGACGGCCGGAACGGTGCTGGTGATCCCCATCTTGGCGGCCATTTGCGACACGGCGTATGGGGTAAATTGCTTTAGCACCCAGGCCGATATGTTATTTATCGAGTTCGCCAGCCCCCACTTGAGCGTCACCATCTCCCCCTCGCGGTCGACGGAGGAGTTGCGCGGCGTCCACGGCTCGCCGTCGGGGAGGATGAACGTTTGCGGGACGTTCAGCACCCGCTGGCAGGGGTCGAGACCCTCCTGCATGGCCAGCGTGTAGAGGATCGGCTTGATCGTCGACCCCACCTGGCGGCGCCCCGTGCTCACCATGTCGTACATGAAATAGTGAAAGTCGGCGCCCCCCACGTACGCCTTGACGTGCCCGTTCCGCGGGTTCATCACCAGGAGGGCGGCGCGCAGGATCGATTTATAGTATTTCAGCGAATCGCGCGGCGTCATCACCGTGTCCCTCACCCCCGTGAAGGAGAAAACGGACATCCGCGACGGCACATCAAACGAGCGGAGGATCGAGTCGGTGCCCACCCCCGCCCGCTGCATCGACCGGAAGCGGTCGGAGGAGAGGATAGCCCGGTTCAGCACGCTGTCCGCGCGGGTTCGGCGGACGTCATCCGGGAAGGGGGGGTACTTTTTTCCCGCCGACTCCTTGTCGAAATCCGGTTGCAGCGTCTTCCCGAGGTGCTCCATCACGGCCTCCTCGGCGTACCGTTGCATCCTGGAATCCAGGGTAGAATATATCTTCAGGCCATCGGAATAGAGATCGTACGTCGCCCCGTCCGCCTTCCTGTTTTTGTTGCACCAGCCGTAGAGCGGGTCATCCTCCCAGGCCAGCGAATCCACGCGGTACTGCCCCTTGTTCCAGCGATAAGCGGCGGCATCCTTCACCGGCTCCGCCGCCGTCATGTAGAGGCGGAGATACTCGCGGAAATAGGTTGCCGGCCCCTCCTTGTGATCCTCGCGCTGGAAATTGATCCCCAGCGGCTTCCGTGCCAGCGAATCATACGCCTCGGCGGTAATCATGCCATACTTTTTCATCTGCCTCAGCACCACGTTTCGCCGCCCCAGCACCCGCTCCGGCGCCCGCAGGGGGTTGTAAAGCGACGGGTTCTTGGCCATCCCCACCAGCATCGCCGACTGCTCCACCCGCAGCGAATCCGTGGGAATACCAAAATAGATATGCGCCGCCGAATTAATCCCCACGGCCAGGTTCAGGAAATCGAACTTGTTCAGGTACATCGTGATAATCTCCTCCTTCGTGTAGCTTCTTTCCAGCTTCACGGCAATCACCCACTCCCGGAACTTTTGCAGCACCAGCCCCATCGTCCCCTGGTCGGGATTCCGCGGGAAAAGCATCTTGGCCAGCTGTTGCGACAGCGTGCTTCCCCCCCCGCTGGAGGTGCTCCCCGACAGCAGTCCCCCGGCCACGCGCGCCAACCCGCGGGCGTCGATCCCGCTATGATTATAAAATCGCACGTCCTCCGTGGCCACCAGCGCGTCCAGCACGTTCGCGGGAATATCCTTGTAATCCGTGTACCGGCGATTCTCGTTCCCCCGGAAATACTTCCCCAGCATCTTCCCGTCCGCCGAATACACCTCGCTGGAGAACCGGCTGGTAGGATTCTCCAACTCCTCGAACGTGGGCATAAACCCCAGCTTCCCTATGGCGATCAGGTAGAAAAAAAGACACGCGCCCCCTACCGCGAGCGCGAACAACCCCCAAAAAAACGTGAAACTCTTCCAGTACTTTCTTATCATGACTATCCGGTTAAATGATTGACACCAGCCCACAAAAGTAATCATTTTCCGGGACAAAAAAACGGGCAGCAACCCCCTCCACCCGCTCCCGACGGCGTGCGTCGCCCCCCGCGACACCTCTTTTTATTCCCCCGTGCCCGCGAAAGAACAACGCGGCACGAGGCGGCTTTTGTTTCTTTTTCCGGTCTATTTGCGGAAAAAAGTCCCTGTTTTGGGGCTTTTTTTCGCTTTCACAATGTTTTTTTATTCAAACCCTAAAAATGCTATGCAAGAAACGTATATTTGCGGCCTGAAAATGATTGTAGCGGAACAAAGAATGAAACAATAACTTAGAGCGATGAAACATTTGAACACGAAGGAAATTACCCCCGATGCACACGCGGGAACATCACAAGAAAACACGAGAGTACCGGCAAGCCGGTATAGCGGAAAACGCGGAAAACACTGTAGAGACGTAGCGTGCTACGTCTCAAAACACGTAAAGCTATTTGTACTGGCCGCGATCCTGGTCTTTGCCGCCTCCTGCGTGGCAAAAATAGACGAGGGCGCCCCCGTCGTTGGCGACGGCGAACGCCTCGTCACCCTATCCCTCACCACCCCATCCGCATCACCCACCCGTGCGTTAAGCAGCACGCAGGAAGATGCCGTCCACACCGTGGATGTTCTCCTATTTAAAGGCGAAGACTTCTTTTACCGCGCCATTGGCGGCCAGCCCAACGCGTCAAACGAATTTACCGTCAAGCTACCATCCAACGCCGCGGCCTATAAAGCCGTCGTGCTGGCCAACGCCCGCTCCATGCTCTCGGCGATACCCGTCGCGCAAGAACAAACGCCGGGAACCACCAGGACAAACCTCCTCGCCAGCATCACCCAGCAACTCACCCTCCCCGTTACCGGCTGGACAAACAGCCTTGCCACCAACGGCATCCCCATGTGGGGATACGAAAATGACCTCGTCGTCAACGAAGGAAGCTCCAACCCGGCAGCCACCATTGCCCTCACCAGGATGGTCGCCAAGATAGACATCACCGTGGACAACCTCGTTACCAACTTCAAGCTGGCTAACGCGCGCCTCTACAACTACAGCCAAAAAGGTTCCATCGCGCCCGCCGTCTCCACGTCAAGCAGTACCGGTTACGAAGCCACCCAGTGGAACGGGGCGAAAGCCATCGCTCCCCATCTCCCCGCCGGCGCCAAAGTCGCTGGAGGCTACATCGACTACTCCATATCCTCCGCGCCGGGAAGCCTCGGCTTCACCAACGAAATCTACACTTACGAGGCGCAAGCGGGCACCGCCAACACCGTCACCAACACCTGCCTCGTCATCGGCGGCTATTACGAGGGATCCGCGTCCCCCACCTACTACCGCGTCGAATTTGTCGGGACGGACGGCACCACCTTCTTCCACCTCCTGCGCAACCACAAGTACAGCGTCACCATCAAGGAGGTGAACGACCACGGCTACCCCTCGGCCAACGACGCTTATATTAATAAACCCGTCAACATCGTCGTGCAGATTGTCCCCTGGAACGATGGCGGTCTCAACTACATTACTTTTGACGGGCAACACTACCTGGCTGTCGACAAGAGCGAGATCATCTTCTACGCCGCCGGCGGCAGCAAAAGCATGGAAGCCATCACCGACTTCCCCGCCGGCTGGACAATCGAGAAGGACGCCGTCCACGACTGGTTCACCGTCAGCCCGCTCACCCACGCCTCCACCAGCCAGCAAACCATCACCGTCACCATCCCCACCGGCAACGGCCCCCGCGAAGGCTTCTTCTACATCGTCGCCGGCAACCTCCGCAAGAAAATCATCGTCAAGCAACTCGCCGAAGATGAGTTCGCGATACAAATCACCGACCCCGTCACGGGCAAGCCGCTGGACGAACTCACCTTTGGCCCGGGCAATCCCGTTACCTCCACCTATCCCGCCGCGCGATCCTTCAACGTCAGCTGGCTCCCGGCAAACGCCCCCTGCACGGCCGAGGTAACGTCCGTGGGCGTGATGAATCCCTTCGTCTTCCATGCCGGCAACCCGACGCTGACCTCCCCCTTTGCCACGAGTCCGCGAACATTCTCCGTCCAGCCGGAATCCATCCTCCCGAACCAGCCGGATCGCATCTCCCGCCTGGACTTCTCCGTGAGCCACGGCGGGCAATACCGGACGGCCGTCGTCTACCTCCGCCAAATCAACGACTACGTCACCGCCACCCCGAACGCGGCGGGCTATCTCGCGGATGGCGCGACACTCCACTCCTTCCCCGTCCGCGCCAACTGCCCGTGGGTAGCCGAAATCAGCAGTAATCCCAACAACCTGATCATCCCCTCCTCGATAACCACCTCCGGCGGCCCGAACACCTCCGGCCAACCATTCGCCTTCAAGCTCAACGCGAGCACGACAGGCGCCACGGCCACAGTCAGTTTCAAAAGCCCCGACGGCACGCTCACCTACGCGACGGCAACCATCCAGGGTAACGCCATCCACGTCACCCTGGCCGAGACGACGTACAACACGACAACCTCCGACGCGCACACCAAAACCGTTTCCATGACCACCAATATCCCCACCAACCAGCTCACTACAACGATCACCGGCCCCGGATCGCTGGTCACCGGAGCATCCATCACTACAGCCCCCGCGTTAATGGTAAACCTGGCAAAACACACCTTAACAACCACATATACAACATACACCGTGGAAGTGAAATTCAATGGGCAGGTGATGGCCACCCTAACCGTAAACGTCATCAACCCCGACTGGGAGATAATAGGCGGAAAACTTGTTGGGCCGAATAAGTCTGTGTCCTTCATAACAATACAAAGTTCTAATGTTATGTGTCCTGCAGGATCGTCCCAACCACGGACACCGGAAGAGGCCATGTGGTACGAAGCCAACCTGGGGAGTATGGTTTCAGAGTCAGCCGATCAGCGAGCCGTCATTGACGAGGATGGGCCACACATTGGTGAAGCTGCTGTTATTTGGCTGTACGCTCCAAGAGTTACTATTTC
>JAIRXZ010000065.1 GCA_031267995.1 Odoribacteraceae bacterium
GGCGGTATGGGGTTCGCGCGTGAACAACGACCTGCCGTCGGCCGTCGGCAACGTTTCGCGGGTCCGCGACGATCAGCCGCCGGCCGGCGGCGGGGTGAGGTAAAAGCCAAAAGGCGCGACGGGGGGTGTCGTCGCGCCTTCGTCGTTGCCGGTTGGGGGGAGCGGGGCGTTGATTACCAGGCAAACATCGGCCGATCGCCCATCAGCGCGTTCACCTCGCCCTTGACGCGGGCGATGGCGGCTGCATCCTCCGGGCGGGAAAGCACGCGGTCGATCATCTCCACCACCACGGGCATGTCGCTGGCTTTCAGGCCGCGCGTTGTGATTGCCGGCGTCCCCACGCGGATGCCTGAAGTGGTAAACGGGGTGCGGCTGTCAAAGGGCACCATGTTTTTGTTGATGGTGATGTCGGCCAGCACCAGGGCGTTCTCGGCCTTCTTGCCCGTGAGGTCGGGAAACTTCGTGCGGAGATCAATCAGCATCGAATGATTGTCCGTGCCGCCTGATATGAGCTTGTATCCCAGGTCGATAAAGGCATCCGCCATCGCCCTGGCATTCTCCAGCATCTGCCGCGCGTACGCGCCGAAGTCATCGGATAGCGCCTCGTGGAACGCCACGGCCTTCGCCGCGATCACGTGTTCCAGCGGGCCTCCCTGTTGACCCGGAAAGACGGCAAAATTAATCACTTGCGACATCATTTTCACCTCCCCCTTGGGCGTGGTCAGCCCCCATGGATTCGGGAAATCCTTCGGCAGCAGGATCATCCCCCCGCGCGGCCCCCGGAGCGTCTTGTGGGTGGTGGTGGTGACGATGTGGCAGTGCTCGGCGGGATTATCCAGCAGTCCCTTGGCAATCAACCCGGCGGGATGCGCCATGTCGCACATCAGCAGGGCGCCCACGGCGTCGGCAATCTCTCGCATGCGCTTGTAATTCCAGTCGCGCGAGTAGGCGGATGCCCCGGCGACAATCATCTTGGGGTGGTGTGCGCGAGCGAGTTGCTCCATCTCGTCGTAGTCAACCAATCCCGTCTCCTCTTTGACGTGATAGTGGACGGGGTGGTAGTTGATACCGGACAAATTGACAGGCGAGCCGTGAGAGAGGTGGCCGCCGTGCGAAAGATCGAGACCCAGAAACGTGTCGCCGGGCTTCATGCAAGCGAAGAAGACGGCGGCGTTGGCCTGCGCGCCCGAATGTGGCTGCACGTTGGCATACTCGACGTTGAAGAGGGCGCGTGCGCGGTCGATGGCCAGCTGCTCGCTTTGGTCTACTACCTGGCATCCACCGTAGTAGCGCGCCCCGGGGTAGCCCTCGGCGTATTTGTTGGTGAGGCAGGAACCCATGGCCTGCATGACTTGGTCGCTGACGAAATTTTCGGAGGCAATCAGCTCGATGCCTTCCCGTTGGCGACGGTACTCTTTCTCGATGAGCGTGAAAATAAGGGTGTCTCTTTCCATGATGTTTTGACGATTTGTGTTTGACTGGCCAAAAGTATGGTTTTTCCGCGGGGCGACAATGCGCGGGGGGTGGCTTTTTCGCCGACGACGCGTGGGGTTTTGGTTTCGGGCTAAAAAGGTTACATTCGCGCTAAAATCACGCGACATGAGATGTATTTGTTGCCTGCTTTTGGCGCTGCTGGCGGGGATGACCGCGGGCGCGGCGGGGCAGGAGGTTAGTTTTACCGTGAGGGGGAGGATCTCCGGGGAGGATTCCGGCCGCGGGCTGGCGGGGGCTAACGTGTCTGTTAACGTGGAGGGTAGCCGCCGGGGGAGCGCGGCCGATGCCCGCGGGGATTACGCCCTGCGACTGCCGGCGGGGAGGCACGCGCTGACCTTTTCGTTTATCGGCTACGCGGCGAGGGAGGTGACGGTGGAGCTGTCGGCCGACCGGGTGGTGAACGTGTCGCTGTCGCCGCGCGCCAACGAGATCGCGGGGGTCGTCGTCTCGGCGGCCGGACGACGGACGGAGCGGCCGGAGATGAACGTGGAGCGATTGTCGGCGCTGGCTATCAAGCAACTGCCCGCGCTGATGGGAGAGGTGGACGTGATCAAGGCCATCCAGATGCTGCCGGGGGTGCAGTCGACGGCCGAGGGGTCGTCGGGGTTTAGCGTGCGCGGGGGAAGCCACGATCAGAACCTGATTTTGCTGGACGACGCGACGGTTTACGGGGCGTCGCACCTGATGGGGTTCTTCTCGGTGTTTAATAATGACGCGATTAAGGAGGTGACGCTGTACAAGGGGGACGTGCCGGCGACTTTCGGGGGGCGGCTGTCGTCGCTGCTGGAGATTCGATCCAAGGAGGGTAACGGCGAGCGGCTGGCAGGCGCCGGGGGTATCGGGGTGATTGCCAGTCGGCTGACGCTGGAGGGGCCAATCGGCCGGGGGGTATCTTTCATCGCCTCGGGGCGACGAACGTACGCGGATGTTTTCCTCGCCCTGTCGCCGGATAAGGATTTGAGGGGCACCGCGCTCCATTTTTATGACCTGAATGGCAGGGTGGATGCCCGCGCGGGCGAGCGGGATCGTCTTTTCGTGTCGGCGTACGCCGGCGAGGATAAATTCGCCAACAAGAGCGCCGGCATGACCTTTGGCAATAAGGCGGTTACGGCGGGGTGGAGCCACGCGTTTTCCGCCGACCTGCTGGCGCGCGCGACGGTGTCGGGGAGCAGTTACAACTATTATATAGGGAGCGATATCGGGGAGCAGCTGGCGCAGGATTGGGCGTCGGCGATGAGCGACGTCGGGGGGAAGGTGGAGGTGGCATGGCAAGCGCGGCCGGGGCTTGAGCTGAAGTTCGGGTACGCTGCGGCGATGCACCGGTTTTCGCCCGGCGATGGCGGGGGCATCGGGGATGACGCGCTGTTTGAACGGGTGCGACACCCGGTGCAACGCGCTCGCGAACAGGCATTCTTCGGCGACGCGATGGTGGGCGCCGGCGAGGGGCTGACGCTGAGGCTGGGACTGCGTTACTCGGTGTTTAGCAACGTGGCCGGTGGGGGAGAGGTGAAGTACCTGCAAGATCATCTCTATCATCATTCCGAGTTTCCTCGACGGGGCGCCGTCTATCACTCGTACAGGCACTTGGAGCCGCGCGTGGGCGTCACGTGGCTGGTGGGAAGCGAGGGGTCGGTGAAGGCGAGCTACGCCCGCTCCGTGCAGTACGTGCAGGTGGCCTCGAACTCGGCCGCCGGTTCGCCGCTGGATGTTTGGTTTCAGGCTTCTCCCAACGTGAGGCCGCAACGGGGCGATCAGCTGGCGGCGGGGTATTTCAGGAACCTGGGGGATGCCTGGGAGCTGTCGGTGGAGGTGTACGGCCGGCTGGCGCGCGGGGTGATTGATTTTAAGGATCATGCCTCGCTGCTGGGGAACGAGAACCTGGAGGAGGAGGTGCGCGCCGGCAAGGGTCGGGGGGCTGGAATGGAGTGGATGGCGCGCGCGAATGACGCGCCGGTGACCGGCTGGGTGAGCTATACCTATTCCCGCAGCTGGCGGCAGGCAAAGGGGATTAACGGGGATGCCTGGTACCGGTCGCCGTATGATAAACCGCACGTGGTGACGGTGGTAGCTAACCGGGATGTGTCGGCGAGGTGGAGGGTTTCGGCCAATTGGATCTACGCGACGGGTCATCCGGTGACCTATCCCACGGGCCGGGTGCTGGTGGAGAATCGGTACGTGCCCACTTATTCGGGTCGCAACGAGTTCCGGTTCCCGGATTATCACCGACTTGACCTGTCGGCCACGCGGTTGCTGTTGCGAGCCGGCGCGCGCGTGACGAGCGAGCTGAATTTCTCGCTCTATAATGCTTACGGGAGGAAGAACCCGTGGAGTATCTTCTTCAGACAGGAGAAGGAGCAACCGGATGTCTCTTATGCCGAGCAGATTTACCTGTTTGGCGTGGTGCCTTCCGTCACTTGGAACTTTACTTTTTGAACAGGTATGATGAAATTTATCCCGCTGATCTTGCTGTTGACCGCTTGTACCGAGCGGATCGATATCCGCACGGGCGAGGCGACGCGACAGCTGTTCGCGTATGGCTACGTGACGTCCGACACGACGCGGCACGTGGTGACGATTTCCCGCGCCACGGCGTATTTCGCGACGACCCCGCGGGCGGGGATCAGCGGCGCGCAGGTGGTGATTGTCACGGATAGCGCTACTTACGCGCTGGCGGAGGTGGGGGAGGAGGCAGGGGTGTATTGTACCGACGCCGACGTGGCCGGGGTGCCGGGAGAGGCGTACGAGCTGGTGATGATGCTTGATTTTGACGGGGATGGGGCGCCGGAGGAGTATCGCGCGTCGGCCTGCATGCCGCTGACGAGCCGGATTGATTCCGTGGCGCTGCGGCACTCGACGGTGTTTAAGAATCAGGTGGAGGTGATCGGGTACGGGACGCTGCCCGATAACGAGAAGAATTTCATGAGCTTCCACCTCTACCGAAATGGCGAGCACCTGACGCGGTCGCTGGAGGATTTTTTCGTGATGGATGATACGCACTTCACCAGCAGGGAGATGAATGGCGTGCTTTGCCAACTGCTCGACCAGGAGGAGGAGGAGAGCAGGCTGGTGGCGGGGGACACGGTGACGCTGCGCGTGGATGTGCTGTCGGAGGAGTACGCGCGCTTTATCCGCGAGGCACAGCAGGAGTTGCGCGCCGCGAACCCGATTTTCGGGGGGCCGCCGGCGAATGTTTTTACCAATATCCGGTGTACCGGGGGCGACGGGGGGGCGCGTGTTTCGGGGTTTTTCGCCGCTTTCCCTACCGATTCAAAGTCGGTGATTTACCGGTGAGGCGGCGGCGGGGTGCGGGGGATGGTTTTTTCTTCCGTATATTCGCGGGAATTTTAAAACGGAACGAATATGTCGAACATCGCGCTCACAATCGCGCTTGTCGTCGGCTACGGGCTGTCGCCGGCGGCAGTGCTCTGGCTGTGCAAGCGTTACAGCTTCCCGCGGAAGGTGGGGCCTATCCTGATTCTCTATCTCGCCGGGGCGCTGGCGGGCAACGCGGGGATTATCCCGGAGGAGGCTTATCCCCTGCAGGATGTGCTGACCACGTTGCTCGTGCCGCTGGCTATCCCGCTGATGCTGTTTTCGTGCGATTTTAAACGATGGGACGTGCGCAACGCCGTGCTGACGCTGGTGACGGGGGTGGTTTCGGTGGTCG
>JAIRXZ010000176.1 GCA_031267995.1 Odoribacteraceae bacterium
GGGAGGATAGGCGGATGGTGAGGACGATGTTGCCCGAATAGTTTGCCGCGTGAATGACCTCGCCGGTTTCTCGCGTTAACAGGTCTTGGACGGCGAAGCCGACGATGTCGGGGGTGTCGGGCGAGAGGGGTTCTTCTTCGTTTTCCTGTTCATCGTCTTGTTCTTCGCCCTCGCGCGCTTTGAAAAAGTCGCGTCCGGCAAGGCGTTCCGCTTGCAGGACGGAGTCGACGTAATCGAATTTTACCAGGTAGGAGGAGGCGCCCCTGCGGGTGATTCCCCCCCCGGCTATATAAAAAGGAACCGGCGCTCCCTCCAAAAGGATGAAGACCGGTTCGTTCGGTGGTAACGAGAGGAGGTTGTTTTTCGATTGGACGATTACGGCTCCTTCCAGGTGGTGAGGGCGTAGGATCGTGCCGATTTTCACGCGCTCGCTTTCGTCGATCATTGTATTTTATTCTGCGGCCGGCGCCTCGGCGACGGGAGTATCTTCTGCCGCGGGTGCTTCTTCTGCAACGGGAGCTTCTTCGGCGACGGGCGCCTCCGCGACAACGGGAGCTTCTTCTACCGCGGGAGCCTCCACAACGACGGGTGCTTCTTCGGCAACGGGAGCCTCAACAACCACGGGAGCCTTCTCGACAACGGGAGCAACGGGAGCAGCGGCGGCGGCAGCAGCTTCCACTTCAGCCCTTGCTTCGGCGGCGGCTTTTGCTTTTGCCTCGGCGATATCGGCCATTTTCTTGGCCACTATTTCGGCCTTTGCCTCTTTCACCTTTGTTTCGGCTTGCAGGCGGGCTTTAAATTGGCTTTCGCTTTCGTTGGCCAGGCGCGTGATTTTGGCTTGGATCTTGGCGAGTTTCTCCTTTTTCCACTCCTCGAACTTGGCGTTGGCGGTAGCCTCGTCGAAGGCGCCCTTCTTGACGCCTCCCTGCAGGTGTCTTTTCAACAAAACGCCCTCGTAGGCGAGAATCCGGCGCGCCGTGTCGGTGGGTTGTGCCCCGACGGAGAGCCAGTACAGTGCCCGGTCGACGTCCACTTCGATGGTGGCGGGATTGGTGATCGGGTTATACGACCCGATTCTTTCGATATAGCGCCCGTCGCGCGGCGCTCTGCTGTCGGCTACCACTACATGGTAGAATGGTTTGGACTTCCGTCCGTGTCTTGCTAATCTGATTTTAGTTGCCATTGATTGGTTTTTACTTTGTTTGCACTTCCTATTCTCGATAGGCGGGGCAAAGGTAAAAAAATATTACAAAAAGGCCACGGTAGCTGCTGAAATATTTCGCCCGGCGGGGAGGCGGCACCCCGGCAACGAACCGGATCTACTTCTCGACGCGCACGCGGGCATCCACGGCCACGACGCTCTCCCTGGTGCCCAGCAAGGGATTCAGATCCATTTCAAAAATCTCCGGCGCCGTCGCGACCAGCACGGAGACCCGCGCGGCAGCCTCGGCAAGCGCCTTCTCGTTCACCGGTTCCTGGCCGCGCGTGCCCTGGATAATTTTGTAAGCGCGCAACTCCCGGATAAACGAGAGCGCCTCGTCGGCAGCGAAAGGCGCCAGGCTGGCCTTCACGTCCTTGAGCACCTCGATAAAGATCCCCCCAAGGCCGTACAGGACGACGTGGCCAAACTTCTCGTCCCGTTTCGCGCCGATAAACACCTCGGTACCCCGCAGCTGTTGTGCCAGCGTGATGGCGCGGGTATCCTTGATTTTCATCATTCTGCGGAACTCGCGGCGGACAGTTTCCTTGTCGGTCACGTTCAGCACGACGCCGCCCACGTCGGACTTGTGCACCGGGCCAACCACCTTCATCACCAGCGGGAAACCAATCTCCCCGGCCACGCGGGCAGCCTCTTCCTCGTCGGCAGCGATCCCCTCCCTCGCGCGGGCAATCCCGGCGGCATCAAGGAGTTGCTGCACCGCCTCCGGGGAGAGATAGCCATTTTCCGCCCGATCAATCACGGCGCGAATCCCCCGTTTATCCACCTCCGGAAGCGCCGGGACAGCCGGTCGCGGGACAGGCGCCCCGCAAACCTTGCACAGGGCATTGCCGAAAATCACCTCGTCGGGGAAATAAGCGCGTCCGCGGGCGACAAACTCGTCAATCTCCTTCTGCACGTATTGTCTCGACGGGAAGATCGGGAAAATCGGTTTGCGCGAGGTAGCAATCTTCCTGTCGATCAGCTCGTACACGTCATGCACGGGAAACAGTCCGGGGCTGCCGAAGATCACGGCCATCCCGTCGATATTATCGAAATCGTCATTACAAGCATCGATAATATCCCCCAGCTGCCCGGCGGTACCCGTGGCCAGGAAGTCGATGGGATTGCCCGTTGACGATCCGGGAAACAACTTCTCCAGCAAGCGATCAGCGCCTTCTCCTTCAAGCCTCGGCACCTCCATTCCCCCGTTCGAGAGGGCATCGGTCAGCATCACGGCGGGGCCGCCGGCGTGTGTAATCACCGCGATATTCCTCCCTTTTGGTTCGGGGTACGAGAAAATTCCCGCGACGGTCATCAACTCGTCCCGACCGGAGCACCGGATAATCCCCGCCGCCCTGAACAAGGCATCCACCGCCACGTCCGGGCTGGCCATCGCCCCCGTGTGGGAGGACGCCGCGCGGCTACCGGCAGCAGACCCACCCGACTTCACGGCAGCCACGCGGCACCCCTTGCGGATCAGCGACGCGGCGTGTTTGAGCAACTTGGCCGGTTGGCTGATACTCTCCACGTACAGCAATTTGATCAGCGAGCTGCTCGCCGGGTCAAACGAATTATCCATAAACTCCAGAATCTCCTCCACCCCCATCTGCGCGGAGTTCCCCACGGAGTACATGCTATTGAATTTGATCCCCTTCTGCATCCCGGCATCCATGATAAAGATCGCCGTGGCGCCCGACCCGGAGATCAGGTCGACCCCCCGCGGGTCGAGTCTTGGCGTGGGCGAGGTAAACGCCCCGTTATAATGATTGGTAAGCACCCCGATGCAATTCGGCCCGATCAGCGCGCCGCCCACGGAATCAATCGTTTCCGTGATTTGTCGTTCCAACCTTGCCCCCTCCTCGCCCTCCTCGTGGAACCCGGCGGAGAGGATAATAAACGCCCTCGTCCCCTTCTCCCTCGCCAGCGTCTCCACCGCTTGCGGGCAAAACTTCGCCGCGATCGCGAGAATCGCCAGCTCCACCCGCGGCAGTTCGCCCACCTCGCGGCAAGCGGCGATCCCCTGCACGCGGTCGGCCTTCGGGTTCACCACGTGCAGATCGCCCTTGAAAATACCGTCGCGCAAATTCCTCAGCACGGCGCCCCCCGGCTTGTACACGTCATCCGAACCACCCACGACGACGATACTCGCCGGGTTAATCAACTCTCTTACAACCATCGTATTTTTTTATTACCCCGTCACCGGGCATTAGATATTATTAAAAAACCTCAGGAACTCGGTCAGTTTCATCACCATCTCCCGCGAGCCGATATAAAACGGCACCCGCTGGTGCAGCGACTCCGGCGCGAGTTCCAGCACCCGCCGTTCCCCGTCGATAGCCACGCCGCCCGACTGTTCGGCGATAAACGCCATCGGGTTACACTCGTAAATCAGGCGCAGCTTCCCCACCGGGTGCGCGTTCGTCTCGGGATACAAAAAAATCCCCCCGTGCAACATATTCCGGTGATAATCGGCCACCAGCGACCCGATATACCGCGACGTGTACGGTCGTCCCCCCGCCGCGTCAATCTCCTGGCAATATTTGATATACTTCTTCACCCCCACGGGAAAATTGACATAATTCCCCTCGTTGATCGAATAAATTCGCCCGTTCGGTGGTGTCTGCACGTCGGGATGCGACAGGCAAAACTCCCCGATCGAAATATCCAGCGTGAACCCGTTCACCCCCCTCCCGGACGTGTACACCAGCATCGTCGACGACCCGTAAATCACGTACCCGGCGGCCAACTGCTCCGTCCCCGCCTGCAGGAAATCCTCCACCACGGGCGGGCTACCCACCTCCGACCGCCGCCGGTAAATCGAAAAAATCGTGCCCACGGACACGTTCGCGTCGATATTGCTCGACCCGTCCAGCGGATCCATGCACACGATATACTTCCCATCCCGGCACAATCCCTCGTCAAACACCACGATATCCTGGTTCTCCTCCGTCGCCACGCCGCAGCACTCGCCGCTCGCCCTCAGCTCGTCCATGAAAATCGTATCCGCGAACAAATCCAGCTTCTGCTGATTCTCCCCCTGCACGTTAATCGTCCCCACGCGCCCCAGGATATCCACCAGCCCCGCCTTGTTCACCTCCCGGTGCACCTTCTTCGCCGCGATCCCCACGTGATGCAACAACCGCGAAAACTCCCCCGTCGCGCCGGGAATCTCCGCCTGGCGCTCGACGATAAATTGATTCAAAGTGGTAACCTTATGCATTAACATGACACCATAATTATTACTTTTGCACGCGAATATACGAAAAAAAGCAAGCGGGAAGCCACCGGCCGCCGCCCCGCCGCTTACGAAATGAAAAAAAACACCCCCTCGCCGCCCACGGGTTATCACCATCGGGGCGGTTTTATTTACAAATTATAACGAGACATGGAAATATTCAAATTCGGAGGAGCCTCCGTCAAAGACTCCGAAGGGGTAAAAAACCTCGCCACCATCGTCCACCAACACGCCCCCCGACCGCTCGTCGTCGTCGTCTCGGCAATGGGCAAAACCACCAACCTCCTGGAGCGCCTCTGCGCCGCCTACTTCCGTCGCGAAGAGGGAGTTAAGGCCATCTTCGACGAATTTCGCCGCTTCCACCTCGATATCATCGACGCCCTCCGCCCCGCCATCGCCCGCGACCACGCCGAGAAGTGGTTCGCCGACCTGGAGCGACTCCTCGACGAAGACCCCTCCCTCAGCTACGACTACGAGTACGACCGCCTCGTCCCCTTCGGCGAACTCCTCTCCACCAGCATCATATCGGACTACCTGGAGGCCGCCGGCGCCCCAAACCGCTTCGTCGACATACGCCGACACCTCATCACCGACGCCTCGCACCGGAACGCCAACGTCGATCTCGACATCTCCGGCCAACGCTGCCGCGAAG
>JAIRXZ010000165.1 GCA_031267995.1 Odoribacteraceae bacterium
CGTTGGTGAACGATGCTCCCGTGGTGGCGGGCGGGTACGCGGCGGGGATCATCGTGCGGGCGTTGGCCAATACTACTATATCATAGGTGTTGGCCGGCAACTTGACAGTGAATTGCCCCGCCGAGAGTGTGGTGCCGATGGCGCGGTAAACAACCTGGTCTGTCGTTTAGTCAAAGGGGAGGACATCGATGGTTTCGACGGTGGTCTCGTCCATTGCGCGGGTGGGTGCACCGGGGACGGTGAAGGAGAGGGTGACGAGGCGTTCGTCGTCACCAACGGTAGGCTCGCCCTCGCAGACATTCGTCACGCATGAGGCGGCGAAGGCCAGCATCGCGGCCAATAAAAATAGCTTTACATGCGCGCATGAAAAAAGGCGGGCTACTATATAAGGTGTGGTTGCTCGCCCGTGGCGGGCGTGCTGCCCGCCGTACCGGATTTCCGGTACTCTTGAATTATCTTGGGATGTTCCTGCTTGTAAACAGGAGATAGTCTCTTTCGCGTTCACTTGTTTCATCAATATGTTATTTGTTTCATTTTTTATCCCGCCACAAAATCTAATGACGTGACAAATACAGATTAGAGATATCAAACAACAATGGCACAAGGCGAAAAAAATGCCGAAAAGGCGGAAAAAACTTCCAAAGGCGGGAATTATAGTATCAGAAAGTGGAAAAACGGAGGCCGAGAGATGGTATTTCTGTGTCCATACCGACATTCCCTTCGGGAATCACGCGGCCGTCAGCCGCCACGGGCGATGATCACGTTTCCGGAGGCCATCACGTACCCGCCGTTGTCGCGTCCTCCCGCTGACCGGCATCGTCAAGTCCAAAAAAAACACCAAGAAAAGCCCCGCGGGGCCAAATTCACTCGCGAGAATAGGAGATCCCCCCGCGACAATCGCGCACGCGCGGAAACCACCGTCACCGGTGACGGCGTCGTGAACGCCGTCGCGGGAACCGGCGAATTAGAAAAGGGAATTGATCAGCGCGTCGTCGGCGAGATTGGGCAGGGTCACCTGCAGCAGGGGATCCTCCTCCATGGCGCGGCGGATGGTGCTGATAGCACCCGGATTACGCGCCCACCCACGTCGCGCGACGCCATTATTCACGTCCCACGCCAGCATGAGGCGGAGGCGTTGCTCGCACTCCTGGCTGCCGTCGAGCAACATCCCGAACCCGCCGTTAATCACCTCGCCCCAGCCGACCCCCCCGCCGTTGTGCAGCGACACCCAGGTGGCGCCACGGAAAGCGTCACCGATGACGTTTTGCACCGCCATGTCGGCGGTAAAGCGGGAGCCATCGCGGATATTGGAAGTCTCGCGATAAGGAGAATCGGTACCCGAAACATCGTGGTGATCGCGGCCGAGGATAACCGGCGCGCTGATGCGTCCCGAGGCGATGGCGGCATTAAAAGCCGAGGCGATGGCCACGCGACCGACCGCGTCGGCATAAAGAATCCTCGCCCGCGACCCGACGACCAACTTGTTCTCGCCCGCGGCCTTGATCCAGCAGATATTATCGGCCAGTTGCTGCCGGGTATCCGCTGGCGATCGCTCCAGGATCTCCTCCAGCGCGGCGGCGGCGATGGCATCCGTCACGGCGAGGTCGCTCTCCTCCCCGCTGGCGCACACCCAGCGGAAGGGGCCGAAACCGTGGTCGAAGCACATCGGCCCCATGATATCCTGGACGTAAGAGGGGTACCTGAAATCGCCACCCTCCGCCAGCACGTCGGCGCCGGCGCGGGAAGCCTCCAGCAGGAAGGCGTTGCCGTAATCGAAAAAGTAAGTCCCGAAGCGGCGAGCGCACGCGTTAACGGCCTCCACGTGCCGGCGGAGGGAGGCGCGGACGCGCTCCTTGAAAGCGTCGGGATCGGCGACCATGAGCTGGTTGCTCTCCTCCAGCGAGAGGTCGGCGGGATAGTACCCCCCGGCCCAGGGATTGTGGAGGGAGGTCTGGTCGGAACCGAGTTCCACGGGCACGTCGCCGGCGGCAAACCGCTCCCACAGGTCAACGACGTTCCCGCGGTAAGCGATGGAAACCACCTCGCGGCGGGCGCGCGCCTCCTTCACCCGGAGGACGAGCGCGTCCAGGTCGGCAATCACCTCGTCCACCCATCCCTGCGCGTGCCGGGTGCTGATAGCCTTGGGATTCACCTCGGCGGTGACGCTGACGCAGCCGGCGATATTCCCCGCCTTGGGCTGCGCCCCGGACATCCCCCCGAGGCCGGCGGTGATGAACAGCTTGCCGGCGAGACCCTCGCCATGCCTCGAAATCTTCCTCCCGGCGTTGAGGAGGGTGATGGTGGTGCCATGGACGATCCCTTGCGGGCCGATGTACATGAAAGAGCCGGCGGTCATCTGCCCGTACTGCGAGACGCCGAGGGCGTTGAAGCGCTCCCAATCGTCCGGCCGGGAGTAGTTGGGAATCACCATGCCGTTGGTGACGACGACGCGCGGCGCCCCCGGTCGCGAGGGAAACAGGCCGAGGGGGTGGCCGGAATAGAGAACCAGCGTCTGCTCGTCGGTCATCCCGGCGAGGTATTGCATCACCAGTCGGTACTGCGCCCAGTTCTGGAACACGGCGCCGTTGCCCCCGTAGGTGATCAGCTCGTGGGGATGCTGGGCGACGTCGGGGTCGAGGTTGTTCTGGAGCATCAGCATGATGGCGGCCGCCTGGCGACTGCGGCAGGGGTAATCGCCGATGGGGCGGGCGCGCAGGACGTAAGGGGGACGCAGGCGGTGCATGTAGACGCGGCCGTGGCGCTCGAGTTCGCCGGCAAATTCGGGGGCGAGCGCGGCGTGATGGCGTGGCGGGAAGTAGCGGAGGGCGTTGCGGATGGCGAGGCGTTTCTCGTCGCTGGTGAGGATCTCCTTGCGCCGCGGGGCGTGGTTGACGGTGGGATCGAGGGGCGCGAGGGCGGGGAGTTTCTCCGGGATTCCCTCGAGAATGGACTGCTGGAATTCTTTTAATGTCATCGTGGTATGTTTTTGATCGTGATGCTTTGACGGTTCGTTGCCGGTGGCCAAATTTACGGTTTTCCCGTGAATCCGTCAAACATTTCCGACGGGCGCGCGGGCGACGGCGGGAAGTTTCGCTACCTTCGCGGACGAACGCGGTAAGCGTGACTATTTTAAATTGATGATCATGGATGTAAGAATCGGGGACGCCGTGCGTTTCATTTCGGAGAAGCTGGAGGGGACGGTGACCGCCGTCGCGCCTTCCGGGAAGGTGACCGTCTATTGCGAGGAGCTGGGGTTCGACCTGCCCGCGCGGGAGGAGGATCTGGTGGTGGTGAGGCGGGAGGCGGGGGCGACGGGCACTTCGCCTGGCGTCGCGGCCACTTCGTCCGGCGGCATGGGCACTTCGTCCGGCAGCGTCTCCGGGATGGCGGCGGGATTGTCCGGTTTGACAGGCGCGTCGCCCGGATCGATGCTCTCCCTGCCCGCCTGGACGGGCGAGGCGGGGGCGACGGCGGGGCGGCTATGCCTGGCGATCGTCCCGGGGAAGCCCAATGACTTGCCGGGTAGCCCCTACGGCCTCTTCCTGCTGAACGACACGGGGCGGGCCGCGCTCTTCGCCGCCTCTCTCGCTGGCGACGAGACGGAGCGAGGGGTGGCCGCGGGGAGTTGCGACGCGGGACGGGTGGCGTCGATCGGCATCTTCTCCCTGACGGATCTGGATGCCGCCCGCGCGGTGCGCGTGCAGGCGGTGTTTCACGCGACGGGGGTGCACGAACCCTTTCCCGTGGTGGACGCGACGGTGAGGTTGAACGCCGCCTCGCTGTGCAAGTCGGGCGCCTACGGGGTGGCGCCGCTGCTGGGACGGTTGGCGAGGCTCTTCCCGCTGGACGGGGCTGCGACGCCATCGCTCCAGGGTCTGCTGAAGGGGGGACGGGATCTCGATCCGCCCTCGTCGAGCTTGATGAAGGAGGGGCGAGGGGGTGACCGGAAGGCGCGAGTGCCGGGAACGTCCGGGCGAGAGGCCCCGCCGGCAGGGGCGGGAACGATGGAGGTCGACCTGCACGCGGAGAGCCTCCTGGATACCCTCGCCGGGATGGAGAGCCGGGACATCCTGGAGTACCAGCTGGAGGTGTTCCGCCGCACGCTGGAGCAGGTGAAGTTGAAACGGGGACAACGGGTGGTTTTTATCCACGGCAAGGGGGACGGCGTGCTGAGGCAGCGGATCATCTGGGAATTGCAGACGAAGTATAAACGCTTCCAGCACCAGGACGCGTCGTTTAAACAGTACGGCCACGGGGCGACGATGGTGACGATCAGGTGAGCGGGTATGACGATCCTATAGAATAGGACGACGATCCCCCAAGAGGAAACAACGATCCCCCAAGAGGAAACGATGATCAACTAAAATAGGACGAGGGAACGATGATCAACAATGAACGAGAACGTACCGCGGGATGGCGGCGCGTTTTTATTTACTCCTTATTATAGTATCTCCTCCCGCCACGCGTTTCGTCCGCCGCGAACTACCTGCCACGAATCACCCGCCGCGCGCTGTCGCGCGAGCGATAAGTGCAGCGGCCGTGATGCGGCGGCATTTTTTTCCCTTCATCAAGGATATCTACCGGCATTTGAACATTGCGATACCATTTCGCGATATTGCGACGACGTTTTGCAAATCGCAAAAGATCGTCGCAACATTGCGACGATATTTTGCAAACCGCGAAAGATTGTCGCAACATTGCGACGATATTTTACAAACCGCGAGAGATCGTCGCAACATTGCGACGATGTTTTACAAACCGCGAGAGATTGTCGCAACATTGCGACGATATTTTACAAACCGCGAGAGATTGTCGCAATATTGCGACGATGTT
>JAIRXZ010000189.1 GCA_031267995.1 Odoribacteraceae bacterium
CGTCGCGCCGGGGCGGGAAACCACGTCCCCATGCGGGTGAGCGCCTTCAAACGCGAGGGGGCGACTGCCCATTCCGGGGATCGGCTGCGGGTGGTCGTGGACATCTTCCGCGGCGCCGACCAGGTGGGTGGCGGCAGCACGGCCGGGGAGACGCGCGATATGAACGACGCCCTGGAATTTCTCGTGGAGAAGAACAACGAGTACACTTTGAAATACTGGCTCCCCGACGGGACGGCCAAGTCCGTGAATGTTGCCGTGAAAGATCTCCCCGTGGAGGTGAAGCTCTACTGAAAAGAAAGCGACCGGGATCGCCCCGGTCGCTTATCAACAAAAACACCTTAAAAAACCATAATCTATATATTCATCTACAGAACTGTGTGTCCAAGGAAAACTGCCTGGTTGCTGACGTCAGGCAGTTTTGTTTAACTAAACTAAAGGGCTTACGAATATTCAGAATGATTGAGTTCCAAACTTCATATCGCGAAGGTAGGGGTGTCGGCCTCCCCCGGCAATCCCCATTCGTGGGTAAAAATGAAGGAGATGCCCCCCATTGGTGGGGATTATTCGATCTCCTTTTGGTCGATCAGGTGATGCAACAGCGCGTAGACGGCCAGGCCGGCCACGGACTTGATCCCCGTCTTCCGGATAATATTCTTCCGGTGCGAGATCACCGTGTGGATCGAAAGATTCAGCTGCCCCGCGATTTCCTTATTCTGCAGCCCCTTGACGACGGAGATCAGCACCTCCATCTCCCGGTCTGACAATTCAAAATTATCCACCGTCTCGGTATTCCCGGCGGAGCTGTAGATGACGTGTCGCAACTTCTTTTGGATCTTGGCCGCGTCGTCAAACACCGCGATGGAGCCGTGATACTGCTTCAGCACGTCCTGGTCGACAAACTGGTAAATGATAGCCACCAGCAACGCCTCCGGGTACGAGGCGAAGAGCGACCGCACGTGATTCTGCCGTTGGAAATCAATCAGCATCGGGTTAATCAGGATAATATCGGGCGGCACCGCCATTGGCCGCTCGAAGAAATGGGGGATATTCGTCGCGCACGACGCGATCTCGAACTCCGGGTGCGCCCGGAAAACCGTCTTCAACCCCTCGGCCAGCAGGATAGAAGGCTCGACAACCGCGATTCTGTACTTTTTCTTCGCGTTCATAGGTCACTCCTGGCAATCATCGCCCCGCAACCGCCCCTCCAGCCGCTCCACGAACGGGATCAGGATGCGTTCCTCCAGCAGCGCGTGCTTGTTCAACTCCTCCTCCAGCCAAAAGAGGTTAAAGAGGATACTCGTTCGCAGCTCGCCCTCCCCCTGGTCTGGCAGGTACTTGATGATAATATTCTTCAGATCGTGCAACTTATCCTCGATATTGCCGTGATTCTTCTCGAACTGTTTGATGCTATACGCCCCCGTTTTGACGCCCCGCTTCAGGTTTTCGACGTAAGGGAAAACGGTACACTCCTCGTACTGGAGATGATTCATCACCTCGGTCGTGTACCCGTCGAAAAACTGCTTCACCAGCTTTCCCTCGCGCGAATTATAGCACTCGGCCAGGCGATTCAACTGCTCCTTTATCACCGGGATGCGGTTGCCCCGGTAATCCTCGTGCGACCGCGTCAGGTATCGCACCAGCCCGTCGATATCCACCTCGCCCTCCTGGTTGCCGGGGCTATACGCGTCAAAAGTGCACACGTTGCACACCATCAGGAAGAGCTGCGGCGACACCCCGTGCTGCTCGCACACCTCGTCCACCTTCCTGTCCTCGAACCCCAGCTTGATATTAAACCGGGGAAGCACCGGCAACAGCCTGTAATTGGCGTGAATCAAGTCGGACAATTTCTGTTTTCCCGAAAAAAGTACATGTTCCATGCGCTCGTCATTTTGCGCGAATGTACGCCTTATATAGAACATATAAAAATAAACGGCCAACTAAACGTCGCCCCGCGCCCCCCCTCGTCGACACTCGCGGCAGCGGCATAATCCCCGCCGCGTCACCGGGAAACCGCCCGTCGTCGTCGCCGCCGGGAACCGCGCTGGGGGCTGCCCGCGGCTTATTTTTGAATTCATTCACGCAACGTTTCGCCCCTCCCCGCATCTACCGGGAGGTGTGACACCTGGGAAAACAACAAGTAATAAAAACGGGAATTTTTAGATCAAAAACATGAAAACAGGAATGAAAAACCAAAACACTCTCAAGCGTTGGAACGGCGTGATGCCGTTCCTTGTATTTACCTGCGCGGCGCTGCTTTTCGCCTCGTGCGGGCGTTGGCTCGAGCGCGACTCGACGCCTTATTATAGTCGCTACGCCGTGGTCGACAAGCAGGCCGACGGCGTCAGCTTCCTCACCGACGGCGGCATCATCCTCCACACGGATTCCAAGAGCGCCGTCGTCACCGGCTTGAGCGACAACCAGCGCGTGATCGTCGACTTCACCGTGCAGGAGGAGTTGAAGGACACCGAGTACAAGATAGGCCTCTACAGCATCTACAAGGTGCTCACGAAGGACGCGCTGGCGCTGTCGCCGGCCATCTCCGACAGCCTCGGCGCCGACCCCGCCACCGTCAACCGCGTGTGGATCCGCCACGGCTACCTCAACGTGGACTTCACCTTTGCCGGCGGCGAGCCTGGCCTCAAGCACATGGTCAACCTGGCGGTGGACACTCTCAACGCGGGCGCCGACGCCGACTGTCTCGTGGAGTTCCGCCACAACGCCTACAAGGATCCGTACGCCCGTCGTTGCCGCGGCGTGGTGGCCTTCCCGCTGGGGAGCATCCTCGACCACGTGCGGTTGCCGGCACAGCAGCCGGACGAGATTACCCTCAAACTCAAGGTAAAATACTACGGCGCGGGGGGCAGCGAGCACTTTTTGCCGCTGGATTGGAAGATCGTCCTCGGCAAATCGGTAAGTTCCGAGGTCAGCGAGGAGGGGCCGATCGAGGATGGCGTTGATCGCGCGGACTCGATGATTCAATAGCGACGCGCGCGCCCGGTTAACGACCGGAAGCGTCGAGCAAACGAGGGACGCGGGACGACACGGGGAAAGCCGGTCGACCGCGTCCTTGTCGTTGTCGTCCCCGCCGTCCGCCTTGTCAGTTTCATGAATATCCCTCGCGGGTTTGCCGCCATTCCTCGCGGGTTCACTGCTACCCCG
>JAIRXZ010000008.1 GCA_031267995.1 Odoribacteraceae bacterium
CCGGTCGGGGGATATTCAGGAGTTGTGCGCTATCGCCAGGCCCGATCACGGGCTGGTGACGAATATCGGGGAGGCGCACGTGGAGGGGTTCGGGGGGATGGAGAGTATTATCCGGGCGAAGTGCGAGTTGTATTTTTGCGTGAGGGGGAACGGGGGGACGATTTTCGTGAACGGGGAGGACGCGCTGTTGTCGCGGATGTGCAAGGGTGGCGCGAGGGTGGTGTACGGGGGGAAGAAGGGGGTGGTGCGCGGGGAGTCGCTGGGTGAGTTTCCTTTCCTGGCTTGCGATTTGGTGGTGGGCGAGGAGCGTTTCCGGGCGCGGACGCGGCTGGTGGGGGAGTATAATTTGAATAACGTGGTGGCGGCGGTGGCGGTGGGGATGCATTTCGGCGTGCCGCCGGCGGAGGCCGCGCGGGCGATCGAGGGGTACGAGCCTTCGAACCGGTCGCAGTGGCTGGAGAGCGAGTGGAACACGATCATGCTGGACGCGTATAACGCTAACCCGTCGAGCATGAAGGCGGCCGTTTCGCATTTCGCCGGGATGCCGGGGGAGAACAAGCTGCTGGTGCTGGGAGAGATGCTGGAGATGGGACACCGGTCGGCCGACGCGCACCGGGAGCTGCTGGAGCTGGTGGAGAGCCTGGGACTGCGGCACGCGTACGCGGTGGGGGCGGCGTTCGAGGGGCTGGAGGGGCGATTCCCGTTTGTCCGCCGGTTCGGGACGACGGGGGAGCTGGCGGAGTTCCTGCGGGAGCATCCCGTCCGCCGGTCGCTGGTGCTGGTGAAGGGGTCGAGGGGCAATCAGTTGGAAAGAGTTATTGAATATCTATAAACAAGGAGAGTTATGAATGATAGATTGGTGATTATTCCCACGTACAACGAACGGGAGAATATCGAGCGGATTGTCCGGCGCGTGTTCGCGCTGCAGCCGGCGTTTGACGTGCTGGTGGTGGAGGATAATTCGCCCGACGGGACGGCGGCTATCGTCCGGGGGTTGCAGGGGGAGTTGCCCCGCCTTTTCATGGTGGAGCGCGAGGGGAAGCTGGGGCTTGGAACGGCTTACATTACCGGGTTCAAGTGGGCGCTGGAGAGGGGGTACGGGTTTATTTTCGAGATGGATGCCGACTTCTCTCACGATCCGAATGACCTGACGCGGCTGTACGATGCCTGCGCCGGGGGACGGAGCGACGTGGTGGTTGGATCGCGTTACGTCACCGGGGTGAACGTGGTGAACTGGCCGATGAGCCGCGTGCTGATGTCCTATTTTGCCTCGAAGTACGTGCGCCTGGTCACCGGCATGAAGGTGCACGATGCCACCGCCGGGTTCGTCTGCTACACGCGGGAGGCGCTGGAGCGGATCGACCTGGATAATGTCCGGTTCAAGGGGTACGCGTTCCAGATCGAGATGAAGTTCACGGCGTGGCGCCTCGGTTTTCGCCTGAAGGAGATCCCGATTATCTTTACCGATCGCACGCTGGGCACCTCCAAGATGAGCGGAGGTATCTTCAACGAGGCGCTGTGGGGCGTCATCACGATGAAATTAAGAAGGACGAAAGGCGCGCCCAAACCATGAAGACGCTGGTGCGGGGGGGGGAGATCGTCAACGAGGGACGCGTGTTCCGCGGCGATCTCCTGCTGGACGGGGAGTGCATCGCTGCCGTCGCGGAGGGGGGCGTCGCCGCCGTGCCGCCGGGGGCCGACGTGATTGATGCCGAGGGGATGCTGGTGCTCCCCGGCGCGATTGACGATCAGGTGCATTTCCGCGAGCCGGGGCTGACGTGGAAGGAGGATATCGCCGCCGGGAGTCGCGCCGCCGCCGCCGGGGGGGTGACCTCTTTCATGGATATGCCCAACGTGGTTCCACCCACGACTACCCTCGCGCGGCTGGAGGAGAAGCGGGAGATTGCTCGCCGCGCCTCCCTCGTCAACTACGCTTTTTACCTCGGCGCCTCGGCCGGCAACCTGGAGGAGATCCGGCGGGTCGACCCACGCGTCACCTGCGGCGTGAAGGTGTTCATGGGATCCTCCACCGGCGACCTGCTGCTGGACGACGCCTCGGCCTTAGACCGGGTGTTCGAGATCGCCCCCGTCCTCGTCGCCACCCATTGCGAGGACAATGCCATCATCCGCGAGAACCTCGCCCGTTTCGAGGCCATTCATGGCGAGGATATTCCTCCCTCCTGTCACCCCCTCGTCAGGAGCCGCGCGTGTTGCCTCGCCAGCTCCTCGTTGGCCGTCCGCGTGGCGCGCGCCCACCCCGGCAGTCGCCTTCACATCCTCCATCTCAGCACCCGCGAGGAGCTGGAGTTGCTGGACGGCGGCGCCCGCGACACGCGGCAAGTCACCGGCGAGGCTTGCATCCATCATCTTTGGTTTAATGACTCCGCCTACCTCCGCCACGGCAATCGCGTCAAGTGGAACCCCGCCATCAAGGAGGAGGACGACCGCCGCGCCCTCCTGGAAGCCGTCAACGACGGGCGAATTGACGTCGTCGCCACCGATCACGCCCCCCACCTGCCCGCCGAAAAGGAGGGAACCTACACCCGCGCGGCCAGCGGTGGCCCCATGATCCAGCACTCGCTGGTGGCCATGTTGCAACTCGCGGAACGGGGGGAGACCACCATCGCCACCGTCGTCGAAAGGATGTGCCACGCCCCCGCCGACGTGTTCCGCGTGGAAGCCAGGGGCTACCTCCGGGAGGGCTACCGGGCGGACATCGTCCTCGTCCGGCGGGACGCTTGGCGGGTGACGCCGGGGAACCTCCTCTATAAATGCGGCTGGTCGCCCCTGGAGGGGGTCGAGTTCACCCACCGCGTGGCCGCCACCATCGTCAACGGGCAGGTGGTCTACCGCGACGGCCGCTTCACCGGCGCTCGCCCGGCGCAACCGCTACTGTTCCGCGGGGGACGCTCGTGAGGGAGTTCGTCTGAATAGAACTTTTAAAGAATAGCCAGCAAGCACGACGCCAGGAACAGCAGGAACAGCGTGTTCCCCAGCCATCGCCCCTGGAAAGAGATAAAATACTGCGCGTAGAGAAAAGAGATCGGGACGAAAAGCACCAAAAAGAAACCCGGACACTCCAGCGGCACCAAAAAAAGCCCGCTCCCCAGGAAAATCGCCAGCAACACCATCGCCATCAACCCCCGTCGGCGCGCCACCACCGCCGACGAGCTATACCCCAACACCCGCGCCAGGGCGACAATCGTCAACAACAGCAACATCCCGGCAGCGCACCAGCGGGCGGGCGAAAGCCTGTAATCCAGCCACTCCCCCGCCAGCATCGCGTCGGCGAAGCGAGCCGGGAACTCCCCCGCGCGGTCGGTCAGGAAAAAATAAGCGAACACCAGCCCCCCCGTCACCACGAACCCCAGGAAAAACGCCGACATATCCTTTAGCGTCCCCCGTCCCGACAGGGGCAGCACCACCACCGCCCACGCCGCCAGCAGCGCCAGCTTCGGGCACAGCAGTACCGCCAGCGCCGTCAACAGCCCGAAATCAAAAATCGCCGCGTTCCCCTTCACCCGCAGGATCGCGTGATGCAATCGCGCCACCGCCAGCGCCACCACCGCCGCCGCCACCACGTAACTGCTCGCCCCGTGACGGCAGTAAATCCCCACCGACAGGAGGGCGTACGCGACCGCCGGCAGCACCGTCGCCCGCGAGAGAATTTTGTACCGATCGGCAATGAAAAACAACAAGTAAGACACCAGCATCAACAACGCCAGCCCCCCGACGAAGAACGCGGGAAAATCGTTCCCGTGATCCGCCATCGCCATCGCGATCACCCCCCCGTCATCGCACTGCACCGACCCTCCCAGCAGCAAATAACGTCCCGCGGCCACCCCCGCCAGCAGCAGCGGCAACAGGAAAAGCGACACCGTGCCGCGTCCCTTGATCACCCGTTCCAGCCTCGTCATTTAATAGCCCTCCAGGTCGGCGCCGATATCCTTTCGGAAGTGCATCCCCTCGAAATGAATCTCCCCCACCGCCGCGTACGCCACCCGCGCGGCCTCGGCCAGCGTCTCCCCCCGACCGCCGACGACCACCACCCGGCCGCCGTTCGTCACCACGCGGTCGTCCTCCATCGCCGTCCCCGCGTGAAACACCAGCCCCCCCGTCACCGCCTCCAGACCCGATATTTCCAAACCGCGACGGCTGCTGCCGGGATACCCCCCCCCACCATCGCCACGGCCACCCGGAAACGGGCATCCAGCCGGCACTCCACCTCCCGCAGCCTCCCCGTCGCCATCGCCTCCAGCAGCGGCAGCAGGTCGACCCGCAGCCGCGGGATCACCACCTCCGTCTCCGGGTCGCCCAGGCGTGCGTTATACTCGATCACCAGCGGCTCCCCGTCGACATTCATCAGCCCGAAAAAGAGAAAACCCCGGTAATCGATCCCCTCCGCCCGCAGCCCCTCCACCGTCGGTCGCACCACGCGCTCCTCCACCAGCCGTTCGAAAGCCTCGTCCGCGAAAGGCACGGGCGACACCGCCCCCATCCCCCCCGTGTTCGGCCCCGTGTCCCCGTCGCCCACGCGCTTGTAATCCTTGGCCGATCCGAGCATCTTGTAACTCCGCCCGTCCGTCAGCGCGAAGACCGACAGCTCGATGCCCCGCGCGAACTCCTCCAGCACCACCCGTTCCCCGGCATCGCCAAACTTCCCGCGCAGCATCTCGCCCAGCTCCCGTCGCGCCTCCTCCAGGTCGTTGACGATCAGCACCCCCTTGCCCGCCGCCAGCCCGTCGGCCTTCAGCACGTAAGGGGGTCGTAGCGATTGGAGGAACGCCAGCCCCTCCTCCTCATTTTCCCGCGTCACCGTCAGGTGCGCCGCCGTCGGGATGCCGTGCCGCGCCATGAAACCCTTGGCGAAATCCTTGCTCCCCTCCAGCCGCGCCCCCGCGCTGCCCGGCCCCACGATCAGCAACGAACCGAACCGCCCGTCGGCCTCGAAAAAGTCCCTGATCCCCCGCACCAGCGGCTCCTCCGGCCCCACCACCAACATCTCCACCCGCCGCGACGCCACGAAATCGGCCAGCGCCTCGAAATCCATCGGGTTGATCGCCACGTTTTCGGCCACCGCCCTCGTGCCGGCGTTTCCCGGCGCCACGTAGAGCTTCGTCAAGCGTTCGCTCCGGCTCAACTTCCACGCCAACGCGTGCTCGCGGCCACCGCCACCAACTAACAATACTCGCATGATTACACAGTTTTACTCGTTAAACATTTATTATCCGGGGAGCAAATGTACGAAATAGTCCTCACGCTGGAAAGCGGGTCGAGGCGACGGCGGCGCGACGTCGTCCAAGATTTTCCCCCGAAATTTTGCCGTTTCAAAATATGGCTTTACTTTCGCGACGAATATTAACTAAATTAATTCAAAGAATGGCTTACGTAATTTCCGATGATTGCATTTCCTGCGGTGCATGCGAAGCTGAATGCTCGACAGGCGCGATCTTCATGGGTGATGAGCACTACGAGATCAAGGCGGACGAATGTACCTCCTGCGGCTCGTGCGCGGGCGTCTGTCCAGTGGACGCCACGAAGGAAGCGTGATCACTCCCGCGAGAACTGGTAAGGCCACCCGGCAACGGGTGGCTTTTTTCGTCCCCCCCGGCGGGAGGATCGCCCCCGGCCGCGGGAGGATCGCCCCCGGCGACGGGAGCCGCACCCGCGGCGACAGAGGCAGCGACCACGGCCGCGAGAGGATCCTCCCCGGCGATGGAAGCCGCGCCCGCGGCAACGGAAGCAGCGACCGCGGCCGCGCCTAACGCGGGATAAGCTCCCGGACGCGGCACTCCCGAAACGCTAATTTCTACTCCCAAAACGCTTTTCTCTACCCCCAAATTGCCCGTTTTTACACCGAAAACGTCATCTCCTACACGTGTAGGGTATCGCGCTACATATGTAGGGCATCACGCTACACATGTAGGGCATCGCGCTACATGTGTAGGGCGTCACGATACACGTGTAAATCCGAAATTCACACGTGTGTTTTTGAAATTTACACGTGTGTTTTTGAGATTTACACGTGTAAATACGAAATCTACACGTGTAAATCCGAAATTTACACGTGTGTTTTGGAGATTTACACGTGTGTTTTTGAGATTTACACGTGTATTTTTGAGATTTACACGTGTGTTTTGAAGATTTACACGTGTAGTTTTGAGATTTACACGTGTAGGAGATAGCGTTTCTGGCGTCACATCGCCAGGAATCGCCGAGGCGTCGTCCGGAATCGCCGAAGCATCGCCAGGAATCGCCGAGGCGTCGTCCGGAATCGCCGAGGCGTCGCCCGGAATCGTTGTCCGGCGGGAGGTGACGTCGATTTTTTCATATATTCGCGAAGAATTAACCAAAACGCGTCATGAAAGCACCCGAAGAACTACGTTACAAGAGCCTGTCGCTGGTTTACCTGCAAATTTTCACGGTGGAGGGGTTCGACCAGCAGCGGTTAGACAACAGGTATTTCAAGAGTATCCCCAATTCGATAGACCGGCAGATTTTCGACCTGGCCTCGCTGCCGCGAAACCCGGTGGAACGGTATCGATTTACCCCGTTTCACTTCTCGCTGCGGCTGGATTCCTCGCGGGAGGGGGAGGCGAGGACGGGGCAACGGCAGGAGCCGGCGCTGGTGGAGGGGACGATGTTCGTGGAGATGTCGGTTTTCTTCGCCCGCACGGTGTCAATCACTTACCGGGCGGTGATCGACGGCACGCGGTGCACCTGCTCGCGGTTGCTGGGGACGGACGATTTGATCGCGCTGGCGTCGCTCCGCGTGGGCGCCGAGCATTGGAACCGCAAACGGGAGGAGGGGACGGAGGCCAGGACGCCAAGCAATATCAACCTGAAGGTGAATGATATTTCCGTGGAGCTTTTTCACCTCGACGAGGAGGGTAATGTCCTCCTCTCCTCCCGCGCGGTGCCGGAGGAGGGGTGTTTCGAGGAGATCCAGCGGCGGTACAAGCGTTTCGTCCTCAATAGCCAGCGGCCGGTGGAGGCGCCCGTCCCGGCGTGGAGGAGATGGGTGAAGGGGGCGCGGAGGCTGTTTCCCGCGCGACGGCGGCCGGTGGAGGCGCCGCGGGAGGAGGAGTGGCGCGACATGAATTACGTCCACGTGGACATCTGGGAGGATGTCAGCCACGAGCGGGATATCTTCCGGTTCATGGATTCGCCCGGCATCATCGCCCATATTCTCGCCGAGCACCGGCGGGAGCTGGTGGGGCTGATGTCGTTCTACCCCTACGAGTGGCCGTACCGCTCGCCGGAGGCTTTCAAGGAGGTGTGCGGCGAGGACGTGGCGATCGACACGGACGATTTGGTTCTCCTCAACCAGTATATCTGCGTGGTCTTCGGCACTTACGGGCTGCGGGGCGCCGGCGCGCCCACCGATTGGAAGGAGCAGCTGGCCGAGGCGCGGGAGTCTTACCACGTCTCGTGGCCGGAGTACCTGTTGATCCTGGAGATGGTGCTGGCCAAGCGGTACACGCTGGACACGGTGGCGGGGGAGTACCTCCGGGGGACGCTGGCGATCTCCACGCTCGGCCGCGCGAGGGAGCAGATCGAGCGGAACGCCCGCCAGGTGCTGAAGGTGAATCACACGCTGTTGCAGCTGGACGCGGTGCGGTACTCGCGCTTTATCTCGCACAAGATCATGTTCGAGCGCACGGCGCGCGCCCTGGAGCTGGAGGAGGAGCAACGGCGGCTGGAGGAGATGATGGAGAAGGTGGACAAGTCGCTGTGCAGCATCAGCGAGACGCGCAAGCTGCGGCAGTCGACGCTGTTGAATATCGTGCTGGGGAGCGTCTCGGCGGCCTCGCTGCTCGGCATCCTGCTGCAGAATGTTAAGGTGCCGTTCATGGTGGCCGTCGGGTGGGGGGAGTTCGCCGACCACGCGGGGATAACGATTGTCCTGATGACCCTCCTGATTCTTATCGGCAGCGCGACCGGGATCATCGCGTACCGCCTGCACGGGAGGAGGGGGCGGGGGGCGTGAGGTGCCGGGTGGCCAAGGCCGTGGATGCCGACCGGCTGACGCGGATCTTCTGGGAGCACCTGACGGCGAGGCCGGAGTACGCCTCGCACGGGGAGATGCAGATGGGGGTGGCCGATGCCGAGGGTCGACCGGCGGCGGGCGGCGAGGGGAAGTGGCGGGGGTATATCCAGGAGAGGATCGACGATGCCGACCGCGCGCGGGTGTTTGTCAGCGAACGGGAGGGGGAGGTGGACGGTTTCGCGGTGGTGGAGGTGGACGAGGATGGCGATCAGCCCTTTGGCGTGGTTTGCGACCTGCTGGTGGCGCCGGGGCGACGCGGCGAGGGGGTCGGCGGCGCCCTCCTCGAGGCGGGGGTGGCGTGGCTGCGCGGGCGGGGGGTCAGCGGCGTTTATCTCGAATCGGGGATTGATAACCGGGACGCGCACGCCTTTTTCGAGCGTCGCGGATTCCGGGAAATTTCGCGCGTCTTCGCGCTGTCGGATGGCGCCTCACTTTTTCCAGAAGGCCTTGCTGAACAGCACCAGCACGGTGAAGATCTCCAACCGGCCAACGAGCATGAGTAGCGCCAAAAAGAGCTTGGCGGCGGAGGGCAGGGCGGCATGGTTGGCCAGCGGGCCGATATCGCCGAACGCCGGACCGGTGTTGCTCATGGCGGAGAGGACGGTGCCGCACGCCGTTTCGATGTCGCTGGTGAAATAGGCCATCAGCAGGCTGGAGACGCCGAAAATAATCATGAACAAAACGAAGAAGCCCATCACGCTGGCCATGACGCCGGGGTGAATCCCCTTGCCGTTGTACTTGACGACGATGACGGCGTGGGGATGGATGATCCGTTTCATCTCGGCGATGGAGTTTTTGAAGAGGAGATAGACGCGGACGCACTTCATCCCGCCGGAGGTCGACCCGGCGCATCCCCCGATGAAGAAAAGTATGAAGACGATGGCCGCCAGCAGGGGTGGCCAGGCCAGGTAATCGCTGGTGGTGAACCCCGTGGAGGTGAGGATGGAGACCACCTGGAAGAGGGCGTCGCGAAAAGCGCGGTCGGGCGACAAAAGACCGGCGCCCCACAGCCCGACAGCGACGATGAGGCTGGCCACGAGGATGACGAGGAGGTAGGCGCGGAACTCGTCGTCGCGAAACAGCCGCCGCGGTCGACCGAGAAAGAGGGCGTTCAGCAGCCCGAAGTTCGTCCCCGACAGCAGCATGAAGAGGATGAACACCCCGTGGACGTAGGAGGAGTTCCACGTGGCGACGCTGGCCTGCCGCGTGGAGTATCCCCCCGAGGACATGGTGGTTAGCGAGTGGCAGAGGGCGTCGAACCACCCGACGTCGCCCAGCAGCAGCAGGCCGCATTGCAGCGCGGTCAACCCGATGTAGAGGTACCACATGTGGCGGGCGGTGGAGGTGAAGGTGGAGGAGAATTTGTCGTGCGTGGGGCCGGTGACCTCCGCCACGTAGAGGTCGCGCCCCTCGATGCCGAGGCCGGGGAGGATGGCGATGAAGAGGACGATAATCCCGATGCCGCCCAGCCACTGCGTCAGCGAGCGCCAGAGGAGGGCGGCGCGGGGCATCGCCTCGACGTCGTCGAGGATGGTGGAGCCGGTGGTGGTGAAGCCCGACATGGTTTCGAAAATCGCGTCGACGGGCGACTCGATCGCCCCCCCCAGCAAGTAGGGCAGCGCCCCGAAGAGGGTGAAAGCCACCCACGTGAAGGTGACGATAAAGTAACCGTCGCGCTTGGACAACACGCGGTCGTCCACCTTCACCGCCCGCACCATCAGGGCGCCGGCGGCGACGGTCAGCAGGAAGGCTCCGACGAACCCCGCGGCGCTCCGCCAATCCCCCTGCACCGCCGCCAGGACGACGCACGGGAGCATGAAGACGCTCTCTAACCAAAGGAGGCGGCCAATGATGCTGGTGATAAAACGCAGGTTAATCATCGGGTCAACGGAACAATTTCAGCACCCGCTTGATGGCATCCGGGAGGGCGAACACCACCACGTCGTCGCCGGCGCGGATCAGCGTGTCGCCCTTGGCAATAATCACCTCGTCGCCGCGGATGACCCCCCCGACGGTGGCGTTTTCGGGAAAAACCATGTCCTTCAGCGCCGCCCGCGTGATCTTGGAGCCGGGTTCGGCCGTCACCTCGAACACCTCGGCCTCCGAGAAGGTGAGGAAGCGCAGGTGCTTCACGTCCACGTTCATCGTGTGCCGGTAGATGCGCGAGGCGGCTATCACCTTCGTGTTGATGAGCGTGCCCAGGCCGATGCTCTCGGCGAGACCGATATAGTCGATATTCTCCACCTCGGCGATACTCTTCTTCACCCCCAGCTTCTTGGCCAACAGGCAGGAGAGAATGTTGATCTCCGACGAATCGGTGACGCTTATAAAGGCGTCCGTGTTCTTGATTCCCTCCTCGCGCAGGAGGGCGAGATCCTGGCCGCTGCCATTGATCACCAGCGTGGAGCGGAGGCGATCCGCCAGCGAGATGCACACCTCCCTGTCCGGCTCGATCAACTTGACGTTGTAGTGTTTCTCCAGCAGCGAGGCCGTTTTGACGCCAATGCGCGTGGCGCCGACGATGACGATGTTCCTGATTTCGTGCTGCTGCTTGCCGCACATCGAGAAAAGACGGGGGATGAACGACGGCTTCGTCACGACGTTAATCATATCCCCGTACGCGAACCGGTCGTTGCCGCGGGGGACAATCGTCTTGTCGGCACGCTTGATAGCCACCACGCGGAAATTCTCCGCCTCGTAGCGTTCGGCCATCTGGATCAGCGACAAATCCAGCAGCGGCGCGTTTTCCCACAGCTTGATGCTGAGAAACTGCAGGCGGCCGTCGGACAGCTCGTGCGTCTGCCGCGATCCGCTTATCTTCAGCGTGCTGACGATCTCCTCCGCCGCCAATCGTTCGGGGTAAATCAGCGAATCGATGCCGATCGTCCTCAAATAATCGCTATTCTCCTCCTCCAGGTACTCGCTATTGTTGACGCGGGCGATCGTCTGCTTGGCGCCGAGTTGGTGCGCCAGCAACGCAGAATTGATATTCAGCTCCTCCACCTGGTTGACGGCAATATAAAGATCGCACCGCTCCACCCCCGCGTCCCTCAGGGCGCCGGTGGAGGTGCACGACCCCACGGTGTAGAGGATATCCACCTGACTCTCGATAAGCTCCAGCTTTTGCTTATCGCTATCCAGCAACATGATTTGGTGCTTTTGCCTGCTCAACATGTGCGCCAGGTGAGTGCCCACCTCCCCGGCGCCGGCGATGACGATATTCATGCTATTAAATTTATTTCCACCGCGAAGGTAACAAAAATCAGCCGATCGGGGACGACAGGCAACGCGCGCCCCGACCGGCTTCCCCTACCGCGCCACCCCGAAGAGGCGAGCCAGCAACTCCCGCCGCGGGGGCGACGCCACGCTCGCGACCCGGTCGCCCAGGCGAACGAGCCGATCGCGCAACGCGTCGTCCCCGCTCTCCACCACCAGGCGCGTAGCCACCTCGCACTGCAAAAACCAGGGCGGCACCCGCTCGCCCTCGAAAAACCGCTCCAGCAGCGACACCACCTCCCCCGCATCGCCCGTGAAAAGCGCGCGCGCCAACGCCGCCTTCTCCTCCAGATCCCGCTTCCCCGGCACGTCGTACGCGCGCACCAGCGCCGTCGCGCTATCCAGCGTCGCCAGCCCCCCCTCCACCGCGTGACCGGCCAGGAAACCGTTGAAGACGAAGAAATTCTCCTCGATCTTCCTGTTCAGCTCCCGCTCCGGCACGTTTTTCCGGAAAACATCCAGGTGATCCAGCAGGAAGCGGAAATTCCGCGACAGCATCGGCGTGATATACCGGTCGCGAAACGCCGGCCAGTACGCGGGCCGCGACATCTCCTCCTCCGACAGCGTGGCGAACAGCGCCTCGGCCACCTCCACGCTCCGCTCCACGCGGCTCCCCTCCGCCAACACGCTCACGTACCCGATCATACGCTCCTTCGCCATCTGGCCGGACGCGAACTCCTCCTCCAGCGCGTCAATCGCGTTCGCGGGATCAATCCCCATCCGCATCTTCGCGATAAACTCCCCCAGCGGCAGCGCCCCGACGCGCCGGTACAGCTCCGTCCCGTCCGCGGCAAAAATCGCGTACGTCGGGATCCCCGTCACCTTCAGGCGGTCGCGCAACACCTTCCCCTCGCCCCGCTCCAGGTCGAACTTCACGCACACGAACCGCGGGTCGAAAAACTCCGCCGCCGCCGGCTCCGTCTCCAGCGTCCGCGCCATATTCGCGCACGGCATGCACCACGTGGCGTAAAAATCCACGAACACCAACTTCCCCTCGCGGGCAGCCTCCGCCGTCGCCTCGGCAAACGTCATCTCCCTTAGCGCTATCCCTTGCGCCGCCGCGGCCAGGGGCGCCAGCAGGAGCAATGCTAAAATACATCTCTTGATCATCATTTTCCTTGTTTAAACATTCAAACCCTCCACCAGCTTTCGCACCGTGTCGCTCCTCATGCGCCCCGCCAGGTCGACGAGCAACGCCCGCAACACCCCGCGTTGCCCCTCGTCCAGGCCCCCCTTCATCGCGCCCATCACGGGCGAAATCAGGTTCAGCGCCAGATTATCATCAAACATCGGCAACGCCTCCCGGCACGCCTCCAGCACCGCCGCGGCATCGCCGTAGACACTCGCCCGCGCCAGGTTCACCAGCGGCGCGACGCCGGCAATCTTGTACCGCCGCGCCTCGTCGATCATGCGGTGGAAATCGGCCGCCGTCGTGCTCTTGTCATAACCCTTGATCACCATCGACAGCTTGTGGACGTACCCGTAGCGAATCGTCTGGTCGACGCGCCCCTCCCCCACCGACCGGCGAAAATCTTTCCGCTTTTCCAGTAGGTAATTGAAGCGTTCGTCGCCCCATTGGTTAAAGGCAAGGAGATGAAACAGCGGCCAGTAGGTAGTATCCACGCGCTCGCGCTTCGACAGGGAACGGTACAACTCGTCGGCCACCTCCCGCGAACGCTCCGGGGAAAACATCAGCGTCGTCGCGTAACCCAGCAAGAACGATTTCCCGCGCTCCCCGGCGTTATACATCGCCGTGGCATTCAAGTACTCGTCCAGGTATCTAAACCCCCGGAGGCGGCGCGCCACCTCCTCCTCGCCGACAGCCTGGCGGAACGCCTCGAGATTATCCAGCAAGAAAAGAAATCGAGGGGACGACGCCGGGACAATCGCTTGATCGCGGAACAATGGCCAGAAATCGGCCGAGCATTTCTGATCGTCCGTCAGGCGACCCATCAGGTCGTCCGTCACCACTTTAGCGAGACTGTCGCGGTGCGCGTTCCTCAGCACGAGAATGAAATCGCGCGCCCTGTCGACGCTCATCTTGCCGGAGGCATACTCGTCCGTCATCGTGCGTAAATCCGCGCCGGGCGCGGTAGCCTTATCCACGCGCGGGATAAACTCTGCCATCGGCAGCGACCCGATAACGCGGTTCACCTCAGTCCCTTCCGGCGTCAGGACGAGGAACGTCGGGTAGATGTTAACGCCGTAGCGGGCGGCGATCTCCTTACCCTCTCCCTTTTCCATGTCGAATTTCACGTTGACAAACTTGGCGTTGAAGTACGCGCCCGCTTCGGGCTTTGGGAACTCGACGTTGGCCATCTGCTTGCACGGGCCGCACCAGACGGTATAGCAATCGACGAACACCATTTTCCCCTCTTCGCCGGCCTGTTTCATGGCCTTGTCGAGGGTAATCTCTTGAAAATTGACGCCTTGACTCCTCGCTCCGAGGGCTGTCAACACGCACGTGATGATTAAAAATACTCTTTTCATGTTTTAAATATTTGTGGATAATTATAGGTTTTTCGTGATTCCGGGGTTCGCTCCGGGACTTCCGGAGTTCGCTCCGAGACTTCCGGAGTTCGCTCCGAAACTTCCGGAGTTCGCTCCGAAACTTCCGGAGTTCGCTCCGGGACTTCCGGAGGCGATTCCGGAACCTTCGGAACTAATTCCGGAACCTTCGGAACTAATTCCAGAACTTTCGGAACTAATTCCGGAACTTCCGGAACTAATTCCGGAACCTTCGGAACTAATTCCGGAACCTTCGGAACTAATTCCGGAACCTTCGGAACTAATTCCGGTACCTCTGGAATTAGTTCCGGAACCTCCGGAATTAGTTCCGAAGGTTCCGGAATTAGCTCCGGTACTG
>JAIRXZ010000010.1 GCA_031267995.1 Odoribacteraceae bacterium
GGTTGGACGAGGCGGTGCACAGGGCGTGGAGGGTGGCGATGAATGTTGCTTTTTTCATAGTCATACTTATTACGAATTGTTGAATTCATGTTACCGCGCGGGTAAAAAAAAGGGGGGGACGGGGGGCGGGCGTTCGGCGGTTAACCGGGATCGATGTCGTCGGCCGCGCGCGCCGAGCGTTCGCGGGGGCTTTCCTCGTCTGTCCTGGTCATCACCAGCTTGCCGTGGTGTACGCCCTTGAGGGTGATGAGCTGGTCGGCAAACGCGGTGAGGCGATAGGCCGGCCCCTTGACGGCAAAGAGGTCGAAGCCGATGGCGCGGGAGAGGTGGAAGTGCTGGACGGCGAGTATCTCGGCGTGATATTCTTGCTGGATGGCCGTGATCTTGCCGACCAAGTCGCGCTTCTGCTGGGCGTAAAGGAGAATGACGGCGCCGGCGACGGTGTTGCCGCATTGCCAGCGTCGCTCGATGGTGTTGCGCTCGATGAGCTGGCGCACGGCACGCGAACGGTTGGGGAAATTGTTCTCGCTGACGTAGACGTCCAGGGCGTCTAATAGCTCGTTTTCAAGGGAAACGCTGAATCGGGAAACTGCCATCGGTATTACGTTTTTATTAATTCGTGGCCAAATGTAAAACAAGAATCGGATATTTCCAAATGGCCTTGCCCGACTGCCCGGTTTGATTATCTTCGCGAGAAAACGAGATGAAGAAAGGAATGATTTTACTTTTTGCCGGCTTGCTGCTGCTGCCGGCTGTCGGCGAGGCAGTTGGTCGCCGCGCTTTTCCGAAGGGAGTCAAGCACGTGGTGGTGATCGGCATCGACGGGCTGAGCGTCGGGGGGCTTGCCGCGGCCGTTACCCCGAATCTCGACGAGCTGGCGAGGAACGGGGCTTCCGGGCAGATGCGCGTGGTGATTCCCTCTTCCAGCGCGCCCAACTGGGCTTCCATGCTGATGGGCGCCACGCCTGATGCCCATGGCGTTACTTCCAATGATTGGCGGATAGATCAACACGAGCTGCAGCCGGTGGCGGCCAACGAGCAGGGGTTTTTCCCTACCGTTTTTGGCGTCGCGCGGGCACAGCGTCCCGATGCTGATATTGCCGTTTTTTACCACTGGGGGGGCATCGCGCGACTTTTCGAGAAGGAGTCCGTGACGGTTTCGCGCTTTCTCCCGACGGACGCGAGGCTGGCCGATACTATCGCGCGGTATATTGAAAGAAATAAACCACTTTTCCTCTTCGCGCAGCTGGATGAGGTGGACGCCGCCGGGCACGCGCGGGGGCACATGACGCCGGCGTATCTGCGCGCCGTGGAGCACGCGGATTCGCTGGTGGGGGTGATCGCGAGGGGTGTCCGCGAGGCGGGGATCGAACGGGAAACGTTGCTGGTGGTGATTTCTGATCACGGGGGGAAGGATAAAAGTCACGGGGGCTTTTCCCCGGAGGAGGTGGCCGTGCCTTGCATCCTGCACGGGGCGGGGGTGAGGAAGGGGTACGCTTTTACCTCGCCGGCGTATGTCTACGATCTTGCCCCGACGGTGACGTTTGCTCTTGGTCTTCATGGCTTCCCGGGGTGGCGGGGGAAGGCGCTGCGCGAGGCTTTCACGGGGTTCGACCCCGAGATTAATCCCCTGGCGCCCTGAGGATGGAGCCGCTGCTGCTCCATGCTTGCTGCGCACCGTGCTCGGCGGCCGTTGTCGAGTGGTTGATGAATAATGGCGCGCGGCCGGTTCTCTTCTTTTTTAACCCGAATATTGCCCCGGCTGCCGAGTATGAGCGCCGGGCTGCCGAGTGTGCGCGGCACGCCGCGTCGCTGGGTTTGAAGATGATCGAGGGGGAGTATGATCACTCGCGATGGCTGGCTGCCGTGGCCGGCCTGGAGGGGGAGCCGGAGCGGGGTGAACGCTGCGCCCGCTGTTTCGAGGTGAGGCTGATGGCGACTGCCCGGCTGGCCGGCGAGTTGGGGATCAGGAGATTTGCTACAACGCTGGCGTCGTCCCGCTGGAAGAGTCTCGCGCAGATTGCCGATGCCGGGGGGCGCGCTGCCGGGGTTTTTCCCGGTACCTTTTTTTGGGATAAGAATTGGCGGGCGGGTGGTCTCTCCGAACGTCGCCGCGCGCTCCTGGCCGAGCACGGGTTTTATAACCAGACTTTCTGCGGTTGCGAGTTTAGCCGGCGGAAGGAGGCGACGAGTTGATTTAACGGTCGGCTTCCCGGACGGCCTCGAGGATCGCGCGGAGGCCGCTTTCCCGCTCCGCGAAGTGCACGGTGTGTATTCCCAATTCGGCAGCCGCCAGGAGGTTGCGCTGGAGATCGTCAATGAAAAGCGTCTCGTCGGGCAGCAACCGGTAGCGTTCCAGGATCAACTCGTAAAACGCCCGCTCCGGCTTCACCAAGCCCTCCAGGGCGGAGATTACCTGGCCGTGGAAATGGGCAAATACCGGCCTGTTTTTCAGGTAGTCGTAGTGATCCAGCGACATGTTCGAGAGACAATAGAGTCTGAATCCCCGGCGAGCCAGCGCGGCAATCAACTCGCCCGTCTCCGGGATGCTGACGAGGCAGCGCTTCATGTGGTCGATCAGCGCCTCGCAATCCGCCGCCGGGCAGCCGCTGAGCCTTGCTCCCTCGGCGGCCAGCTCTTGCTTGGTGAGCGTGCCGCGGTCGAACTCCGTCCACGGCTCGCGAAAAAAGCCGTTGTCCGTCACGTACTTCTTCAGCGCGGGGTTGCCCGTGAATGTGCTGATGATGAGTGCCGGATTGTACTCCACGACAACCCCGCCCAGGTCAAAGATGATGTTTTTTATCATGATATTGTTTTTATTCCGGGCGATGTTATTCTCTGCCCGGGCGACGCGATGCTCGCCCCGCGAAAGTAACGAACGGGATTCAATAACCCGGCACGGCGCGAAAAAAACTCCCCCGCCGTTTGCATGTTGCAGGAAAAGCGTTACTTTTGTCCCGTTCTACTCGCCCGGGTGGCGGAATTGGTAGACGCGCTGGACTCAAAATCCAGTGTCCCTTAAAGACGTGCGGGTTCGATTCCCGCCCCGGGTACGTGAGGTCGTTGAAAAGCGACCTCTTTTTTTTAACCCTTTCGCGCTAACCGCGACATGTTGTCAACGTGTTGAGATGAAATAGTGACACTTTGTCCGACCGTGACGATGGAATAACTTTTGCGAAGGGGGTGGATCAACAAAAAAAACAAGGCTATGAACATGAACAATTACACCAACAAGTCGCGAGAGGCCGTGCAGGAAGCCGTGCAGCTCGCGCAAGAGGCCGGTCACCAGGCCATTGAAACGGGGCACCTGCTGCAAGGGGTGATGGCCAAGGGAGAAAACATCACGCGATTTATCTTTGACAAACTCGGCGTTAACGCCCGCGCCATTTCGACGGCGCTGGAGCGGGTGGTGGCCGGTTACCCGAAAGTGACGGGCGGCGAACCCTACCTCTCCGCGGGCGCCAGCCAGTCGCTGGAACGCGCCGGGCAGTCGGCCACCGAGATGGGCGACCGCTATATTTCCCTGGAACACATCCTGCTGGGGATCCTCGCCGCGGACGATCCCGTATCCCGCCTCCTGAAAGACGGTGGGGTGACGCGCGATGGCGCCCGCGCTGCCGTCGAGGAGCTGCGCGGCGGGGCGCGTGTCGATTCGCCCTCCGCGGAGGAGGGGTACGACGCCCTCGGGCGCTATGCCGTCGACCTGAACGAACGGGCGCGGACGGGGAAACTCGACCCCGTGATTGGTCGGGATGACGAGATTCGCCGCGTGCTCCAGATCCTCTCCCGCCGCACCAAGAACAACCCGATCCTGATCGGGGAACCCGGCGTGGGCAAGACGGCCATCGCCGAGGGTCTCGCCCAGCGCGTTGTCAACGGCGACGTTCCCTCCAACCTCGCGTCGAAGCGCATCTTTTCGCTGGACATGGGCGCCCTCATCGCCGGCGCCAAGTACAAGGGCGAGTTCGAGGAGCGACTGAAAGCGGTGGTCAACGAGGTGGTCGGCTCGGAGGGCGAAATCATCCTCTTTATCGACGAAATCCACACGCTGGTGGGCGCCGGGAAATCCGACGGCGCCATGGACGCGGCCAACATCCTCAAACCGGCGCTGGCGCGGGGCGACCTGCGGGCGATCGGCGCCACGACGCTGAACGAGTACCAGAAGTATTTCGAGCAGGACAAGGCGCTGGAACGCCGTTTCCAGAAGGTGATGATCAACGAGCCGGATGCCGCCAGCGCCATCAGCATCATGCGGGGGCTGAAGGAGCGCTACGAGAATCACCACAAGGTGAGGATCACGGACGACGCCATCATTGCCGCCGTCGAGCTTTCGCGGCGATATATCTCCGACCGCTTCCTCCCGGACAAGGCCATCGACCTGGTGGACGAGGCCGCGGCGAAGTTGCGCCTGGAGATGAACTCCGTGCCCGAAGACATCGAGATTCTCGACCGCCGGGTGCAGCAGCTGGAGATCGAAAAAGAGGCCATCAAGCGCGAGGGCAAAAGCAAGAAAATGGACGAAATCGAAGAAGATCTCGCCAACGCCCGCCAGGAACGCGCCCACCTGAAGGCGCGCTGGGAGTCCGAACGCGCCCTCATCGACGAGGTGCAGAAGAACAAAGACGCCATCGAATCCTTCCGCTTCGAGGCCAGCCGCGCCGAGCGCGAGGGGGATTACGGCAAAGTCGCCGAGCTGCGCTACGGGAAGATCAAGGAGGCCGAACGCCGCATCGAGGAGGTGCAGGCGAAGCTCGCCGAGGCGCAACAGCACGGCTCCCTCCTGCGCGAGGAGGTGACGGGCGACGACATCGCCGCCGTGGTCTCCAAGTGGACGGGCATCCCCGTCACCCGCGTGATGCAGGGCGAGCGGAACAAGCTGATGCACCTCGAGGAGGAGTTGCACAAGCGCGTCGTCGGCCAGGAGGCTGCCATCGCCGCGTTGGCGAACGCCGTGCGCAGGAACCGGTCGGGTCTCCAGGACGGCAAGCGGCCGATAGGCTCGTTCATCTTCCTGGGAACCACCGGCGTCGGCAAAACGGAGCTGGCAAAGGCGCTGGCCGAGTTTCTCTTCGACGACGAGTCGCTGATGACGCGCGTCGACATGTCCGAGTACCAGGAGCGGCACTCCGTCTCCCGCTTGATCGGCGCGCCTCCCGGCTACGTGGGCTACGACGAGGGGGGGCAACTCACCGAGGCCGTGCGGCGTAAGCCCTACTCGGTGGTGCTGCTCGACGAGATCGAAAAGGCGCATCCCGACGTCTTCAACATCCTCCTCCAGGTGCTGGACGACGGCCGCCTGACCGACAACAAGGGTCGGGTGGTGGATTTCAAGAACACCATCATCATCATGACCTCCAACATCGGCGCGCACCTCATCCAGGAACGGCTGGAGCATCTCGACGATCGCGACCGCGAGGAGGTGCTGGAAAAAACCAACAACGAGGTCTACGACCTGCTGAAGAAGACGATCCGCCCCGAGTTCCTGAACCGGGTGGACGAGGTGGTGATGTTCGCCCCCCTGCGCCGCGCCGAGATCGTCGAGGTCGTCCGCCTGCAAGTATCGGCGGTGATCAAGATGCTGGCCGCTAACGGCATCTCCCTCGACGTTACGGATCAGGCCGTGGCCTGGATCGCCTCGGAGGGGTACGACCCGCAGTTCGGGGCGCGACCGGTGAAGCGAGTCATCCAGCGCGCCCTGCTCAACGAGTTGTCCAAGCGGATCCTCTCCGGCGAGGTTTCGCGCGACGGGCATATCGTGGTGGACATCAACGAGGGAAACAACGGGCTGGTCATGACCGCCAAGGAGTAACGCGCCGGGCGGATGCGGCGGCATTTGTCGCCGCGTTCGCTTTTTGGCGGCGGCGGTGATGTAACGCCCGCGTGATTCTCGCGAGGACAAAAGGTGGTACCGAAAAAGATAAGGAAAAAATCACCCCTTCCCCCCGGCGAGAATTCGCCTAACCACATACTTCACGTGCACGATCGTCGCCGCGACAAACACGCGGACGCTCCCCCGTTTCACCGCCTTGACATACTGGCTAAGCGTGACATACCGCTTGCGCGCGAGCGAACAAGAACACCCCGTCACCGTGAAACTACCCAAATCGGCAACCTCCGTCCGCCCGTTCCCGATCTCGGCATAAAGATGCGCGTCGCTCCCGGCCACCACCGGCAGGCCATGCCGTCGCGCCAGCTCCAGCGCGCGCCCGTTATCCCGCTCGCTCACCCGCCCGTTACCCGCCTCCACGAAATCCACCAGCGAAAAATCCACCAGCGACAGATCGTGCCCCCGGTACGGGTGATTCAGGATCACCTTCCCCCCTTGCCCCCTGATCTCCCTTGCCACGTCGGCAAACCGCCGCGCCACCACCTCGCGCGTCAGGAAAATCCCGGTCACGTCGCCCGCGTCGGTAGCGATCTCCGCCCCGACGATCACCGTGAACGCCGGATCATCATTCGCCTCGCGCACCTCCACGCCGCCGCGGATCGTGTCATGATCGCAAACCACGATGCCATCCAGCCCCCGCGCCTTGGCCGTGGCCAGGATCCTCGCGGGCGTCATGAGGCTATCGTGCGAGCGGCGCGTGTGCACGTGGCAATCGATCGTCATCGGGACAACTTTTTATAATAATGCACGGGAATATAAAGCAGTTGGAAGAGATTCGGCAGCGGATCCCTCAGCCACACGTCATTCCTGGAGCGGAACAGATCGCGCGCCACGGCAAGCGCGTCCCGCGGCCGCTCCAGCGCGTGAAACAGCTCCCCGTTCAGCAGCCACTGGAAGCGCGCGTCGGCGAACCCGCCCTCCCCGGCCGGCGCCCCGGCGACCATCATCCCCGGAAAATCCACCCCGGCCACCAGCGCCAGGTCTAACGACCCCCAGAACTTCGCGTTAATCTCCATGAGGTAGTAAACCCCCGTCGCCGCGTCCTGCTTGAACTCCACCATCGCCACCCCCTCCCAGTGCAGCGCGTCGAGGAGTCGCGTCCCCAGCTCGGCCAGCTCCTCGTCGCGGCACGACTCCGCCGCCGTGCTCGCCCCGCCGGTCACGGGATACTCCCGCAGGCGGCGATGCATGAACCGCGCGCGGCAGGCGCCCCCCTCGTAATAGGCGAAAAAGCCAAACCCGTCCCCCGACACGTGTTGCTGGACAACGGGAAGCCGCTCGCCGAAAGGATATTCGCGGCACAACCGGGCGAATTTCCGCGCGAGTTCCTCCCGGTCGCGGGCGTACTCCACCACGTTTTTCCCCATCTCGAAGGGCGCCTTGATCACGCACGGGAAGGTCATCTCGATCTCCCCCACCTCCCGCTCGTCGCGCACCTCGACGGTCTTGGGCACGGGCACCCCCAGCGAGGCGGCAAAGCGGTACGTCGCCATCTTGTCCGACGCCAGGGTGATGGCCTCCTCGCCCGCGATCGCGAGCCTCGTCAGCGCGCGGATCTCGTCGGCTCGCCCCGCGCAAACCTGGAAACTGATATAGGACACCGGCACCAGGGCGGCGTACGGGCGCGTCTCCAGCGTCGCCAGCAGCGCGTTGGCGTACGCCTCCGGGTCGCGTTTCGGGTCGGGCAGCGTGATCGTCCGCGCCGCGTACTTCGAGAAGCGCGCGATAGACGCCCTCCCCCGCGCGGCCACCTCCACCGCGTACCGTCCCGCCCGTCCGAGGTGCCGGACGATGGCCAGGGCATTCTTGTGATCGCCGTCCAGCACCAGGACGCGCGGTTTCATTGACGAGTCGTTCATGGATTAAACTCTTTAGTGATAGGTTTCATCTCCGCGGAAATGGTTTCCATCACTAGAGAGATGAAACCCGTCACTAGAGAGATGAAAGCCGTCACTAGAGAGACAGGCTTCATCTCCGCGGAAATGGTTTCCATCACTAGAGAGATGAAACCCGTCACTAGAGAGAT
>JAIRXZ010000023.1 GCA_031267995.1 Odoribacteraceae bacterium
TTGTCACCGGGGCACGCGGGGAAGGGCGAATGAGTATTCGCCCCTACAGCATAATCCGGCGAGATCCCGCGGTGGTGGTGGTGGCGGCTTCGACAGGCTCAGCCACCGTAGTAGCCGCGGTGGCTGAGCTTGTCGAAGCCATCTCCCCGGTGGCTGAGCTTGTCGAAGCCATTGGAGTATGCTGTAGGGGCGCACCCGCGTGTGCGCCCTTTTCCACGTGTGCGCCCACGACGTGTTCACCATTGTTGTCGTCGGGGAGAGGGCGGGCGGGTCTCCCGTCGCTCCCCCGTTGAAGCGCGTGAATATTGCCCCGTGCCGGCGGGTTATCGGGAAAATCTTCTACATTTGCCCGTGGATTCGCCGGGAGAGCGGCGGCGCGTCCCCGGTTTCACCAAACCAACCGGTTTCATTAAACCAACAGGTTTCACCAAACCCACCGTTTTTACAAAACCTCACGGCAAACCAGGAAAAATGGAGTATAGAAAGATTTTTCGCGCGGCAGAGTTGAAGGCGCTGGATGAATATACCATCCGGCACGAGCCGGTGAGCGACGTGGAGTTGATGGAACGGGCGGCTACCGCCTTCACGAATCGATTGTTGCAACTGTACCCGGTGGCGAACAGCTTCAATATCCTGGCGGGGACGGGCAATAACGGGGGCGACGGGTTTGCCATCGCCCGGCAGTTGATGGCAAGGGGAAAGCACGCGAGGGTGTACCTGGCGCGGGTCGGCGAGGAGTTGTCGCCCTGCTGCGCTGTCAACCGGGAGCGGTTCCGGGAGGTCGGGGGCGAGGAGGAGGAGGCGCGGGAGTTCGCGCCGGGGCGGGGAGAGGTGTGGGTGGATGCCCTGTTCGGGTCGGGGCTGAACCGGCCGACGGGGGGTTGGGTGGCCGACGCGATCCGTCGCCTGAACGACATGAAGGCCACGGTGGTGGCCGTGGACGTGCCCTCCGGGTTGATGTGCGATGATAACCGGGAGAATGGCGGGGAGATCGTCCGCGCCACCCGCACGCTGACGTTTCACTGCCCGAAGCTGGCGTTGATGCTGGAGGAGAGTCACGGGTACGCGGGGGAGTTCGAGGTGCTGGATATCGGGCTGTCGCGGGAGGGGGAGCGGCGGCTGCCGTCGTCCCTGTTTTACCTGACGCGGGAGGCGGTGGCGGGCAGCTTGCCGCGGGTCGATAAGTTCGCGCACAAGGGGCGGAGGGGGCACGCGTTGCTGGTGGCGGGTTCCGACCGGTTCGCGGGGGCGGCGGCGCTGGCGACGCGGGGGGCGCTTCGCTCCGGCGCGGGTTTGGTGACGGTGCACGTGCCCAAGGGGTTGAAGGGGTTGATGCACGCGTCGGCGCCGGAGGCGCTGGTGTCCGTTGACGCGGATGACGGGCATTTCACGGGCATCGGCACGTGGCCGGGGTGCGACGCGGTGGGGATTGGCCCCGGGATGGGTACCGACCCGGAGAGCGCCGCCGCCACGAGGGCGTTGCTGGAGCGGTGGCGGGGGCCGACGGTGGTGGATGCCGACGCGCTGAACGTGCTGGCGGCGAACCCGGAATGGCTGGAGGGGTTGCCGCGGGAGTCGGTGCTGACGCCACACGCGGCGGAGTTTGACCGGTTGTCGGGACGGGTGGCGGCGAGCGGTCGGGAGAGGCTGGAGGCTCTGGTTGCTTTCGCGCGCCGGTACCGGGTGCACGTCGTCCTGAAGGGGGCGCACGCGGTGGTGGCGACGCCGGGGGGGGAGTGCTTTTTTAACATGACGGGGAATGCCGGCATGGCCAAGGGGGGAACGGGCGACGTGCTGACGGGGGTGATCGCGTCCGTGCTGGCGGGGGGCGCGCCGCTGCCGGGGGCGGTGACGGCGAGCGTGTTCGCGCACGGGTTGGCGGGTGATCTGGCGGCCGCCGAGCACGGGGAGCGGGGGGTGACGAGCGGCGACGTGGCGGCGATGATGGGTCGGGCGTGGAGGGTGCTGGAGGAGGTTTCACGTGATAAATGAATTGTTGTTATGAAAAGGTTTTTTGTTTTTTTGTTGCTGGCGGTGGCGGTTTTCCCGGCTGCCGGTCAGCGTGGTAAGGCGGTGAACGCGCCGGTGTCGATGAGTTATTTGTTGCCTCGCGCGGTGTTTAACGTGGAGGTGACGCTGGAGTGCTCGGAGTGGACGCCCGGCCCTGTCGGGGAGTACGCGGAGCGACAGCTGGGGACGCGCCCGCCCGGCAACGCGCCGGAGGAACGGTGGCGCGTGAAGGGGGTGAGGGTGACGCCCGTGGCCGTGCCGGACGATCGGCGGGTGTTTTCCGTGAATGCCGCCGGGGAGTACGGGGGGGTGTTGCTGAGCTTGTCGCCGGAGGGTTTCCTGGCGGGCGCCGGGGTGGCGGGGGGGAAGGATTCGCCGCGGGTGATCGAGTACGCGGCGTCGGAGGCGACGGGGGGGGGGGAGATCGAGTATTTCCGGTTCGGCATCGAGTCGACGCTGAAGGAGGTGCTGGATTCTAATTTTTCGACGCTGGTGATGGACGGGGTGGAGCGGCGCGTGTGGGATCCGATCGAGCGTTACGTGCTGAAGGAGCGGGAGGAGTACGTGCAGGAGGTGACGGATGCTATTTTCGATATCCGCCGCAAGCGGCTGGCGGCGCTGACGTCGCCCGGCGGTATCACGGGGGAGAGTTTGCGGGCGCTGGAGGCGCTGGAGGCGGATTACGTGAGCCTGTTCCTGGGCCGGCGGGTGGCGCGGGAGGAGCGGCGGGTGTTCGCGTTTGACCCGGTGAAGGAGGGGGAGGGCGCGGTGCTGTTCCGGCTGTCGGAGCGACGGGGGGTGACGGGGAAGGATGACGTGTCCGGGGTGCCTTACCTGGCGGAGGTGGCTGGCGCCGTGGTGCCCGGCCGGCGGGAGGTGGCGGCGGCTGGCGGTCGGGAGGCGACGACGGGGCTGGCGTATTGCGTGCCGGCGGTGGGTGTTTTGCGGGTGTTCCGGGGGGAGTCGACGCTTTTCGAGGGTCGTTGCGTGGTTCCGCAGCTGGGGGAGGTGAGGCATTTCCCGCTGGAGGTGATTGGTGGCGAGGGTATTTCTATCGAGTTTTACCCGTCGCTGGGGTCTATCAAGAGCGTGACGAGGGGGAAGTAAGGCATGGCGACGAGTCCCTTCAGCGGTTTTCTGATTTGGCGGGCGCGGCACGTCAAGGAGCAGCATTTTATCGTGATGCTGAGCGTGCTGGTGGGGCTTGTGACCGGCCTCACGGCGGTGCTGCTGAAGAATATGGTGTATTACACGCACCGCTTTTTCACGGAACAGGTGCAGGTGGATAGCGGGAATTTGCTGTTTTTCGTGTACCCGCTGATCGGGATCGTGCTGACGTGGCTGTTCGTGAAGTATTTCGTGAAGGAGGATATTAGCCACGGGGTGACGAAGGTGCTGTTTGCCATCTCGCGGCAGAGCAGCATGATCAGGTCGCACAATAATTATTCGTCGATGATTGCCAGCACGCTGACGATTGGCTTCGGGGGGTCGGTGGGGACGGAGGCGACGATCGTGCTGACGGGGGCGTCGATCGGGTCGAACCTGGCGCGGTTTTTCCGCATGAATTACAAGGTGATGACGCTGATGATCGGGTGCGGGGCGGCGGGGGCAATTTCGGGTATTTTCGAGGCGCCGATCGCCGGCATCATGTTCACGCTGGAGGTGCTGCTGCTGGATTTGACGCTGTCGTCGCTGGTGCCGCTGATGCTGACGGCGATTACTTCTTACGTGATCGCGTTCTTTTTCATGGGGGACGCGTCGCTGTTTTCGTACCGGATAGTGTCGCATTTCGAGATGCACAATTTCTTTTATTACGTGGTGCTGGGGCTGTTTTCGGGCATCTTGTCGGTCTATTTTATCCGGATGAACCTGCGCGTGGAGAAGTTTCTGAAGGGGTTTCGCCCGCTGAAGAAGATGGCCGTCGGCGGCGTGCTGCTGGGACTGCTGATTTTTGTCTTCCCGCCGTTTTACGGGGAGGGGTACTCCTCGCTGGACGTGCTGATGGACGGCGATGCCGGCGGGCGGCTGCTGGGCAATAGCTATTTTTTTGATTACCGGGAGCATGCCTGGGTGGTGGTGCTGTACGTGGTTGCCCTCGTGCTGGTGAAGGTGATTGCCACCGCGCTCACCAACGGCAGCGGCGGCGTGGGGGGTGTTTTCGCGCCCAGCCTGTTCACGGGGGGGCTGGCGGGGTACTTGCTGTACCTGCTGCTGGGGCTGGCGGGGATCGATGTGCCGGCCAGCCATTTCGTGCTGGCGGGGATGGCCGGGGTGATGGCCGGGGTGATGAACGCGCCGCTGACGGCGATGTTCCTGATCGCGGAGGTGTCCGGGGGGTATTCGCTGCTGCTGCCCCTGATGCTGACTTCGGTGATTTCGTACCTGACAAGCCGGGGCATGGAGCCGTACTCGATTTACGCCCGGCGACTGGCGCTGAAGGGGGATCTGCTGACGCACAATAAGGATAAGGCGGTGCTGACGCTGATGAAGCTGGAGAAGGTGGTGGAGACGGATTTTAAACTCGTGGACGTGGATGACACGCTGGGCGATTTGGTGAAGGTGGTTTCCCGGTCGAGCCGCAATCTTTTTCCCGTGCTGGATAAGGAGAAACACCTGCTGGGAATCGTGCTGCTGGATGATATCCGGAAGATTATGTTTAACCAGGAGATGTACGCGACTACTTACGTGCGCGATTTTATGACGATCCCCGATACGGTGATCGATAGCCGCGATTCTATGGAACGGGTGATGAAGAAGTTCGAGGAGTCAGGGGCGTGGAACCTGCCGGTGCTGCACGATGGCGAGTATCTCGGATTCGTCTCCAAGGCAAAGATTTTTAATACCTATCGCCGCGTGCTGATTCACTTTTCCGATGACGCGTGATAGGTTTCAACGCTCGCGTTAAAGGTTCCAACGCCGGCGTTAAAGGTCTCAACGCCGGCGTTAAAGGTTCCAACGCCGGCGTTGAAGGTTCCAACGCCGGCGTTGAAGGTTTCAACGCTTGCGTTGAAGGTTCCAACGCCGGCGTTGAAGGTCTCAACGCTGGCGTTAAATCCTCTAACGACGCGATAAATTCACGGTAATTCTTGAAATAGCGTAGTGATTATCGCCGTGCGACAGCGTCAGCCCAGGTGGCTGATATGCTCCAGCATATCCCAATCCATTACCTTGATGGCCTTCCCGTTCAGTTCGATAACCCCCTCGGCGGCAAAGTTGGAGAGGGTGCGGATGGCATTGGAGGTAGTCATGTTGGAGAGGTTGGCGATATCCTCGCGGGAGAGGTACACCTTCAGCGTGGCCTCGTCCTTTTCGCAGCCGTAAGTCTCCCGCAGCACCAGGATAGACTCGGCCAGGCGACCGCGGATGTGCTTCTGCGTGAGCGTCACGGTGCGCCGGTTGGAAAAGCCGAGGTCGGTAGCCAACGCCCGGATGATATTCATGGCAAAATTGGAATTGCTGCGCACGATGCCGATGACCAAATCCGTCTTCATGATGCAGGCGATGGAATCCTCGAGCGCCTCGGCGGAGGCGATATGATTCTCCTCGGCAAAAAAGGCGCGGTAGCCGATAAAGCCCACGGGCTTGGCCATGCGCACGATTTGGGCGCGGCCGGAGATGCCCTTCTTCGTGATCTTCACCTTCCCCGAAATCAGGCAAATAAGTCCCACGGGGTGATTTCCCTCCTCGTAAATATGATCCCCTTTTTTGTATCCGCGGCAGACGGTTGTCTGGCGGAGCAGGCTCTTGCTATTGTCGTCCAACTCGTGGAACGGCGAGTGCGGCCCCTCGATGCAAATGTTGCAATACTGGTGGTGAAGCTCCTTGTCTTTGATCGTTCTCATGCGCTATCTAATTTTAAAATCACGTGCCGGGAGAGCCAAAAAACCGGGCGATCAGCCCGCCCGTCGACTCTTGTGACGCGAATATAGCCGAAATTCCCGGATTACGCCCGACCCTCCCCCCCTTTGCCGGCAGAAATTCAAAGATCGGGAAACGCGCGCCGCCGCCAACGCCCGTTTTTTGCCGGATTATTTCTACTTTCGCGGGAAAACGGGAAAAATATGATACTTATCAACGAACTTGCAGCTTTAAAGAAACGCAACACCTTTGGCGTGGAAGCCACCTGCCGCCGCTGGGTGGAGTGCGACAACGAGGAGGAACTCCTGAATTTCATCACCGCGGACGGCCTGAAACCGGGAGACTTTTTCGTCCTCGGCGGCGGCAGCAACGTCCTTTTCACCGCGGACTACCAGGGCGCCATCATCCACCCCGCCATCCGGGGGCGCAAGCTGGCGGGCGCCGAGGGCACGGACATCCTCGTCCGCGTGGGAGCGGGAGAATCCTGGGACGAATTTGTCTCCTGGGCTGTCGACCGCGGCTTTTGGGGCGTGGAAAACCTCTCCATGATCCCCGGTCGCGTGGGCGCCGCGCCCGTGCAAAACATCGGGGCATACGGCGTGGAGATCGGCGACCGCGTCGCGCGGGTAGAGGCCATCGACGCGGAGCGCGGCGAGCGGGTCACCCTGGACGGGGTAGCCTGCCGCTTCGGTTACCGCGACTCGATCTTCAAAAACGAGTGGCGCGACCGCTTCATCGTCACCCGCGTCACCTTCCGCCTCTCCAAAACCCCCTGCCCCCGCCTGGACTACAAGGGAGTGCAAGAGGAGATCGACCGCGAGGGCGAACCCACCCTCCCCGTCATCCGCCGCGCCATCACCCGCCTCCGCGAAAGCAAGCTCCCCGACGTGCGGGCGATGGGCAACGCCGGCAGTTTCTTCAAAAACCCCGTGGTGGAGCAAGCGCTGGCCGACCGCCTGCTGGAAAAACACCCGAAAATGCCCGTCTACCCCGCCGGCGAGGGACAGGTAAAACTCGCCGCCGCCTGGCTGGTGGAGCGTTCGGGAAGCAAAAAAAGCACCATCGGCGGGGCGGGCGTCCACGACAAGCAAGCCCTCGTCCTCGTGAACAAAAGGGGAGCCACCGGCGACGACATCCTCCGTCTCGCCAACGAAATACAGCGCGGCGTCCTCCTCCGTTTCGGCGTGCAGCTCCAGCCGGAAGTCACCATTCTCTAACGCCGCCCCATGCTAAAGCACGAAAAAACCATCACCATCTGCAACCACCACGCCGACATCCGCGGAACCCTCGGCGTGAAAACGCTCTGCGACCTCTTCAACGACGTCGCCAACGAGCAAACCACCGCCCTGGGCGTGGACGTGGACACCTTCAACGCGGCGGGCATCACCTGGATGTTGCACCGGATTCGCCTCCTCCTCCCCCGCCTCCCGGCGCGGGGGCAGCAAATCACCATCGCCACGTGGCCCTCCGGCGCCGACCGCCTGTTTGCCTTCCGCGACTTCGCCGTTCGCGACACCTCCGGCGAACTCCTGGTGCGCGCCACCTCCGAGTGGATGGTGATTGACCTCCACCGCCGTCGCCCCGTCCGCCTCCCGGCCAGCGTGTTGGCCATGGCCGCCACCCACGAGGGCGTCACGCGGGAGCTGGGCTTCACCCTCTCTCCCAAGGGCGACACCACCGCCCCCTTGTCAACGGCCACCACCGGCCGCCGCCGCTTTGTCGCCTCCTACGACACCATCGACTTCAACCGCCACGTCACCCAGGCCTCCTACGTCGGGTGGGTCGCCCACGCCCTCCCCTTCGACTTCCTGAACACCCACCTCCTGGAGGAGATGGAGGTGCTGTACGAGCGAGAAATCCTCCCGGACAGCGAGGTACACTCCATCTACCGCCTCGAGGAGCGCGACGAAAAAACCCACATCTCCCACCAGGTCACCGACACCACGGAGCAACAAACGCACTGCATTGCGCGTAGCGTGTGGAGACGCTTTCCCGCCAATCCCGCGTAAACGCCCCGTGCCCGTGACTTGAGACGTAGCACGCTACGTCTCTACTGATTCTCGCAACCTGCAATTGTAAGTCCCTCTGTAGAGACGTAGCGTG
>JAIRXZ010000090.1 GCA_031267995.1 Odoribacteraceae bacterium
CGTTGGGCAGCTCCCCGGCGTGCCATCCCCCGATGCCGGCCGAATCGATGAACAACCCCCCGTGCCGCCCCGCGCGACTTTTCATAACAGCCTCCGCCGCTGGCGAGCGACAAATATTGCCCAGGCAAACAAACAGAATACGAACCTTTTCCATCGCCTTAGTCCAAAAGCGACCCGACAAACGCCTCGCGGTCGAAAACGCGCAGATCATCGATCTTCTCGCCGACGCCGATATACTTCACGGGAATCTTGAACTGATCGGAAATACCAATCACCACGCCCCCCTTCGCCGTACCGTCCAGCTTGGTAATGGCGAGAGCATTAACCTCCGTTGCCAGCGTGAATTGCTTGGCTTGTTCGTAAGCATTTTGCCCCGTAGACCCGTCCAGCACCAGCAACACTTCGTGCGGGGCGCCTGGGATCACCTTCTGCATCACGCGTTTGATCTTGGAAAGCTCGTTCATCAGATTGACCTTATTATGCAACCGTCCGGCCGTGTCGATAATAACCACCGCCGCCCCTTCGGCCTTGGCCTTGCACAACGTATCATAAGCCACCGACGCGGGATCGGCGCCCATCCCCTGCTTCACTATCGGGACACTCGCCCGTTCAGCCCACGCCACCAGCTGGTCGACAGCCGCTGCCCGAAACGTATCCGCCGCCCCCAGCACCACCGGCATCCCCGCCTCCTTGAACTTGTAAGCCAACTTCCCGATGGTAGTAGTCTTTCCCACGCCATTGACGCCCACCACCATAATCACGTAAGGCTCCCCCTTCGGCAGCGCGATCGCCCCCCCGTCGCCCGCCTCGTTCTCTTGCAGCAGCGCCACGATCTCCTCGCGCAGGATCCTGTTCAACTCCCCTGTTCCCACGTACTTATCCCGTTCCACCCGTCGTTCCACCCGTTGGATAATCCGCAGCGTCGTTTCCACCCCCACGTCCGAAGAAATCAGCACCTCCTCCAGGTTATCCAGCACCTCCTCGTCCACCCTGGATTTCCCCACGATCGCGCGCGACAGCCTTTGGAAGACCCCTTCCCTCGTCTTTTCCAGCCCCTTTTCCAGGTTCGCGTCCCTTTTTCCGTTAAATAAACCGAATAATGCCATGCCATTAAAATTTAGGAGCACGAAGATAATGGAAAAAACGGCCACGCGACGAATTTCACAAAATATTTGCGTGCCCCTATCGCTACTTTCCGGGCGAAACTCTATCTTTGCCCGCGTGAAAATAAGTGGAAAGATTTGGCTGATTGCAACCACGGAAAAAAAAAGCTAAAACGCAACCCTTCCTATTTTTCCCTGTTTTCAAGTATAGCGTTTACCAAGAGGTGCCGGAGAGTCGCGCGAAACCGACCCCCCGCCTTCGTTTTTAATTTAACTAAAACGATTATGAGTTACTTGTTTACATCTGAATCCGTGTCGGAAGGACATCCCGACAAGGTGGCCGATCAAATATCGGACGCCATCCTGGACAACATCATCGCCCACGACCCGGAGGCGAAAGTCGCCTGCGAAACCCTCGTCACCACAGGCCAAACGGTGATCGCCGGGGAGATTAAAACCGATACCTACGTGGACGTGCAACAGATCGCCCGCGACGTGATTAACCGCATCGGTTACACCAAAAGCGAGTACATGTTCGACGGCAACAGCTGCGGCGTACTCTCCGCCATCCACGAGCAATCGCCCGACATCAACAGGGGCGTCGTCCGGGAAGACCCCATGGAGCAAGGCGCCGGCGACCAGGGAATTATCTTCGGCTACGCCTGCAACGAAACGGACAATTTCATGCCCCTGCCCATCGAAATGGCGCACCTCCTCCTCGTCGAGCTGGCCGCCATCCGCCGGGAAGGCAAGGAGATGACCTACCTCCGTCCCGACGCCAAGTCGCAGGTAACCATCGAATACGGCGACGACCACAAACCCGCCCGCGTGCACACCCTCGTCATCTCCACCCAGCACGACGAATTCATACTCCCCACCGACGCCACCCCCGCGGCGGCGCGCCAAGCCGAGCGCGAAATGGTAGAACAAATCCGCCGCGACATCTCCGGCACCCTCCTCCCGCGCGTCCTCGCCCACCTTCCCGCCCGCGTGCAAGCGCTCTTTGACGACCGCCTCATCCTCCACGTCAACCCCACCGGCAAATTCGTCATCGGCGGCCCGCACGGCGACACCGGCCTCACGGGCAGGAAGATCATCGTCGACACCTACGGCGGCAGGGGAGGACACGGCGGGGGCGCCTTCTCCGGCAAAGACCCCTCCAAAGTCGACCGTTCGGCCGCCTACGCCGCCCGTCACATCGCCAAAAACATGGTCGCCGCCGGCATCGCCGACGAACTACTCATCCAAATCTCCTACGCCATCGGCATCGCCCGCCCCGTCGGCATCTTCGTCAACACGCGCGGCACGGCACGCGTACCCCTCTCCGACCCGGAAATCGCCGCCCGCGTCGCCAACATCTTCGACCTTCGCCCCAGGGCAATCGAAGAACGCCTCAAACTGCGCCACCCCATCTACCTCGACACCGCCAGCTACGGCCACATGGGACGCGCCCCGCGGGTAATCAAAAAACGCTTCGAATCAAGCTACTGGCCGACGGTAGAGACCGAAGTAGAACTCTTCACCTGGGAAAAGCTCGACCACGTGGACGAAATCCGGAAAACCTTCCTCTAAACCCCGCGGCGTCGCCCTCTCGCCAAAAGGAGAGACGGCGACGCCCACCACCCCTTGCCCGTGAAAAACACAATATTCATACTGCTCGCCTCCCTCATCGGGACGCCCGCGGTGGCACAAACCATCGCCAGCGGCCAAGCCGCCCCCGCCTTTGAAATCACCATGCTCGACAGCACCCGCGTAAACTCCCTCGACCTCGACGGCCAGGTCATCCTCCTCGCCTTCACGCGGACGGTACTCCCCTCCAGTCCCGACATCGCCTGCGCCCGCTCCATCGGCCTCTTGACCCTCATCGGCAAAGAATTAATCCCCCGATTCAGCAGGGAAGAAGAGCTGACGATACTCCCCGTCATCATGCACTACAGGAGCCGTCAGGAAGTCATCCGCTTTCGCGACAAATACAAATTCGACTTCCCGTTAGGCCTCGACGTCAACAAAAAAATCGCCTCCCGCTTCACCCCCGACGCCACCCCCCGCCTCTTCCTCATCGACCGCGCCGGCAAAATCGCGGAACTCCCCACCACGCGGGAATTCACCGGCGAAGAACGCGCCGCCTA
>JAIRXZ010000095.1 GCA_031267995.1 Odoribacteraceae bacterium
CGTCGCCGGTTATAGCGACTATTTCAACGACCTCGGGGAAGACCTCCAGAACGAAATCATCAACCGAACCGAGCAAACGCTCGCCTAAAACACTGAAAACATGAAAACCACACGCGCCATCCTCGCCCTCCTCCTCATCGCCATCACCGCCACAGCCCAGGACATCCGCGACAAATATCGCGACGCCGACACCTATCGCCAAAAGTACGCCGACGCCTACCTCCACGGCGACATCAACCCCACCTGGATCGACACCTCCCACCTCTTCCACTACGCCGTCAAAACGGCCAACGGCACGGAATACATCATCGTCGACGCCGATCGACGCCTCAAGCGCCAGGCCTTCGACCCCGTCCCCCTCGCCCGCGCCATCGCCCGCCTCACCGGCGCCACCGTCGACCCCAGCCACCTCGCCCTCCAAAACCTCGCCTACACCGCCGGCGGTACCCTCCTCACCTTCAACCTCCGCGGCGACACCACCTACACCTACGACCCCCGTCGCCAGCGTCTCACCGCCACGCCCCCCGTCCCCCGTCCCTTCCGCCGCCCGGCCCACTGGGGCAAGGTCGACACCGAGGAGAGCGCCCCACCCGTCCCCTCGCCCGACGGCGCCCTCGAGGCCTTCACCCGCGAGGGCAACCTCTACGCCCGCCACGTCGCCACCGGCCGCGTCACCCAGCTCAGCCACGACGGCTCGCCCGGCGAATACTACTCCGCCCGCGTCACCTGGTCGCCCGACTCCCGCGCCCTCGTCGCCTGCAAGTACCGCCCCGCCTGGACGCGCACCCTCCGCACCATCGTCGCCGCCCCCGCCGACCGCCTCCAGCCAACCATCGAGGAGATCGACTACATCAAACCCGGCGACGCCCTGCCCGTCCGCCGACCCGTCCTCTTCATCCCCGCCGAGGGCAAGCAAATCAACATCCTCTTCGACGACCCCGACCAGCAGTTCAGCATCACCAACATCGCCTGGCACCCCGCCTCCACCTCCTTCACCTTCGACTACAACCGCCGCGGCCACCAGCAATACATCCTCTACCGCGTCACCGGCGCCGACCCCCGCGCCCGCCCCGTCGTCGACGAACGCTCCGCCACCTTCATCCACTACGACCGCCTCTACCGCCACCACCTCCGCGCCACCGGCGAACTCCTCTGGATATCAGAACGCGACGGTTGGCGACACCTCTACCTCTACAACGACACCCTCCCCGCCGCCCCCCGCCGCCTCACCTCCGGCGAATGGATCGTCAAGCGCGTCCTCGACGTCGACGAGGTCAACCGCGTCATCCTCCTCGTCGCCTGCGGCCGCGACCCCGGCGAGGATCCATACCTCGAAAAGATCTATCGCCTGGAGATAGACACCGGCAACCTCCTCTGCCTCACCCCTGAAAACGGCAACCACCGCGTCACCCTCTCCGCCGACCGCCGCTACTTCACCGACAGCTGGTCGCGCGTCGACCTGCCCCCCGTCGCCCTCCTCCGTTCCGCCACCGACGGCGCCACCCTCCTCACCCTCGAGCGCGCCGACATCTCCCGCGCCCTCGCCGCCGGCTGGCGCGCCCCCGAAGTATTCACCGCCAAGGGGCGCGACGGCCGCACGGACATCTGGGGCGTCATCGTCCGACCCGTCGACTTCGATCCCGCCAAAAAGTACCCCGTCATCGAGTACATCTACGCCGGCCCGCACGACTCCTTCGTACCCAAGAACTTCACCATCGCGCCCGTGGACTCCCCCCTCGCCCAGCTCGGCTTCATCGTCGTCCAGATCGACGGCATGGGCACCGCCAACCGCTCCAAGGCCTTCCACGACGTCTGCTGGAAAAACCTCAAGGACGCCGGCTTCCCCGACCGCGTCGCCTGGATCCAGGCCGCCGCCGCGGCGCACCCGGAGATGGACATCAGCCGCGTCGGCATCCACGGCACCTCCGCCGGCGGGCAAAACGCGATGGGCGCGCTCCTCTTTCACCCCGATTTTTACAAGGTGGCCGTGGCCTCCCGTGGGTGTCACGACAATCGCGTGGACAAAATCTGGTGGAACGGGCAACGGATGGGCTATCCCGTTGGCGCTCACCACGCCGAGTGCTCCAACGTGGTGAACGCCCACCTCCTCCGCGGCCGCCTGCTCCTCATCCTCGGCGAGCTGGACGATAACGTCGATCCCTCCTCCACGGTGCAGGTCGTCGACGCCCTCGTCAAGGCCAACAAGGAGTTCGACTACCTCCTCCTCCCCAACCAGCGCCACACTTCCGGCGGCTTCTACGGCGAGCGCAAACGCCGCGACTTTTTCGTCCGACACCTCCTCGGCCTGCAAACCCCGGATTGGAATAATCCCGACCCGCCCGCCATCACCGGCATGTAAAACGCTCTCCGCCACGCCGCGTACATGCAGGGACGCGGCCCCCGCGCGAGGAATCGCGCCTTGAACGCGACGGGCCGCGGCCCTCTCGTGGAAAACCACACCTTCCGGGGTACGAGAGTACAAGCCGTCGAGCGGCCTCGACGATATGCCGCCGGCCGTCGGCAGGCTTTCGAGGACGCTCGAAAGTTAGCCGTCAGCCGTTGGCAAGGTTTCGAGGACGCTCGAAAGTCTGCCGCTGGCCGTTGGCAGGGTTTCGAGGGCGCTCGAAAGTCTGCCGCTGGCCGTTGGCAGGGTTTCGAGCACGCTCGACGGTCTGCCGCCGGCCATCGGAAAAACCGTCGGTCGCCCCGGTAATCTGCCGTTGGCCGGCGGAAAAACTGTCGGTCGCACCGATGATATGCCGCCGGCCGTCGGCAAGCTTTCAGACGCCTCGATTGCCTGCTCGCCGCGCCCGGTAAGGGTTTTCGACACTCTCGCGGCGCTCCTCGCGCCCCCCGTTTCTCACGCTTTTACCCCGAAAATGTCATCTCCTACAGCTGTAAAGTTCCGCCCTACAGCTGTATGGCCGAAATTTACAGCTGTAGGGCTAAAATTTACAGCTGTAGGGCTGAAAATTACAGCTGTAGGGCTAAACTTTACAGCTGTAGGGCCGAAAATTACAGCTGTATGGCCGGATTTTACAGCTGTAGGGACAAACTTTACAGCTGTAGGGCAGAATTTTACAGCTGTAGGAGATGACGTTTTGGCCATATATCACGGCCACCGGGGTGTTTTACCCGCGGAACCGCGCCGGACGAGAACGCCCTGCCCGACGCGGCACGCGGACGGTCGGCAGCCGGTCGATCGCCTTACCGTCGTTTTTTTACCCGGAAGTTCCGGGACTGTTTTTATTCCCCGGATTAATCTCTACTTTTGGCCGGGACAAATCTATGGCCGGTCGGGAGACGCCGACGGTCGTCCTGAATAAAGCAATGATAACGAGAGAGAACAAAAAAGAAGATACAATGAAAAAAACGTTGTTCACGTGGATCATCCTGTCGGCATTGATGGCGCCGGGGGAGGCGCGAAGCGTATCGCGAAACGGCCAAGGGGCGTCCGCCGACGGGCGAAGCATCTACAAAAAGGGTTGGATTGATTTTAACAAAAACGGGGTGAAGGACGCGTACGAGGATCCGGGAGCGCCGCTGGAGGCGAGGGTGGCCGACCTGCTGTCGCGTATGACGCTGGAAGAGAAGACGTGCCAGATGGCCACGCTGTACGGATCCGGCCGCGTGTTGCGGGACTCGGCGCCGACGGCGGCGTGGCGCGAGGAGGTGTGGAAGGATGGTATCGCGAATATCGATGAACAGGCAAACGGGCTGGGGACGTTCCGGTCGAGCATCTCGTTTCCCCACGCCGCGAGCGTGAGGAACCGGCAGGAGATACAGCGTTGGTTCGTGGAACAGACGAGGTTAGGGATCCCCGTGGATTTCACGAACGAGGGGATACGGGGGCTGTGTCACGACCGGGCGACGATGTTCCCGGCGCAGTGCGGGCAGGGGGCGTCGTGGGATCGGTCGTTGATCGCCCGCGTGGCCGCGGCGACGGCGGAGGAGGCCAAGGCGCTGGGGTACACGAATATCTACGCGCCCATCCTGGACGTGGCGCGCGACCCGCGGTGGGGGCGCGTGGTGGAGTGTTACGGGGAGGATCCGTTCCTGGTGAGCGAGCTGGGAAGGGAGATGGTCACCGGCCTGCAATCGAGGGGGTTGGCGTCGACGCCCAAGCATTTCGCCGTCTACAGCGTGCCCGTGGGGGGGCGCGACGGGGATACGCGTACCGACCCGCACGTGGCGCCGCGGGAGATGAGAACGCTGCTGCTGGAGCCGTTTCGCGTGGCCGTGGAGGAGGCCGGGGCGATGGGGATGATGAGTTCGTATAATGATTACGACGGGGTGCCGGTGACGGGTAGTCGCCTGTTCCTGACTGGGATACTGCACGAGCGGTGGGGGTTCGAGGGCTACGTGGTGTCCGACAGCGAGGCGGTGGAGTTCCTCCAAACGAAGCACCGGGTGGTGGCGACGCCGTGGGAGGCCGCGGCGATGGCGGTGAACGCGGGGCTGAACGTGAGGACGAATTTCACGCCGCCGGGGGATTTTATCCTGCCGCTGCGACGGGCGGTGGGGGAGGGGCTTGTGCCGATGGAGGTTATCGACGAGCGGGTCGCGGCGGTGCTGCGGGTGAAGTTCCGGCTGGGGCTTTTCGACGAACCGTTCCGGGGCGATGGCCGGGAGGCGGGGCGCGTCGTTCACTCGCCCGCTCACCGGGAGCTGGCGCTGGAGGCGGCGTTGGAGTCTATCGTCCTGTTAAAGAACGAGGGAGGGGCGTTGCCGCTTTCGCCGACGGCGCGACGGGTGGCGGTGATCGGGCCGAACGCGAGGGAGGTGAAGAACCTGGTGTGCCGCTACGGGCCGGCGAACCCGGCGCTGGAGAGCGTGTTCGACGGGATTGCCCGACGCTTGCCGGGCGCCGACGTGGGGTACGCCCTGGGGTGCGAGGTGGTGGACGAGCGGTTCCCGGAGAGCGAGCTGTACCGCGTGCCGGCGAACGATCGCGAGCGGGCGCTGATGGACGAGGCGGTGGCGCTGGCGGCCGGCGCGGAGGTGGCGATCATGGTGATGGGGGGGAACGAGCGGACGGTGCGCGAGAGTTCGTCGCGGACGAGCCTCGACTTGCCTGGACGTCAGGACGAACTGCTGCAACGGGTGCACGCGACGGGGACGCCGGTGGTGCTGGTGTTGCTGGACGGTCGGGCGGCGTCGGTGAACTGGGCGGCGAGGCACGTGCCGGCGATCGTCCACGCGTGGTTCCCCGGCGAGGCGACGGGGGAGGCGGTGGCGCGCGTGCTTTTCGGCGATTATAACCCCGGGGGAAAGCTGCCGGTGACTTTCCCGAAGTCGGTGGGGCAGATCCCGTTTGCTTTCCCGTTCAAGCCGGGGGGCGATTCGGAGGGACGATCGCGGGTGAACGGGGCGCTGTTTCCCTTCGGCCACGGGCTGAGTTACACGACGTTCGAGTATTCGCGCCTGACGGTGGAGCGACCGGTGATCGCTGCCGGCGATTCGGTACGTCTCTCTTGCCTGGTGCGGAACGCGGGGGACGTGGCCGGCGACGAGGTGGTGCAGTTGTACCTCCGCGACGAGGTGAGTTCGGTGACCACGTACATGAAGGTTTTGCGCGGGTTCGAGCGCGTGCACCTGGCGCCGGGGGAGGAGCGGACGGTGCGCTTCGTCCTACCGCCCCGCTCGCTGGGCTTGTGGAACGGGGAGAACCGCTTCGTCGTGGAACCCGGCCGCTTCACGCTGATGGTTGGCAGCTCCTCGGAGGATATCCGCCTGACGGGCAACGTGGAGGTGGCGGGATGAACGACACGGACACCATCCTGTCGCTGATGCGAGAGGACGAGGGGGACGCTTTCCGCCTGCTTTTCGAGGCGTATTACGCTCCCCTTATTACTCGACAAGTCTATTTGTCCCGCGTCTAATTTTTATTGATAATTTACTAACTGCTATATACTTCTCCGCCATTTGCCCTGCAAATTTTTCCTGCTAATCCAGGATCTTTGCACTCGTCAAAAATGTAAATATAGTATGAATTCGAATATGATTCATTACTCCATGCTCCTCCTGAAGACCCAAAATTGTCGTCTAGTTTTCTTTTTGCACTACACCATGCATCATAATCTGTAAACTTGTATTCTGCTAGTTTTGCCATTTTTATTTGTTGCTTTACTTCCGCCCTTTTACGGAAGGTTCTAAGGTTTTCTTCGTTCTGATGGCTTCTCGTGTATCTTGCCTTTACTTTATCTAATTATTTAAAAATCTATCTATTCGTGTTTTTGTATTTGCGGGTAAGTCTGAGCTATATACCTCATATTTACATACATTCATTTCTTTAAACCACTTTTTCAACGAGTATTTCAAAATATCCTCATCAATCTTATTGCTCTGATTTTCTGCAGATACTTCCAATACAAGAACCTCCAAGTCCTGCAAATCATTTCTCGTACAAGTTAAACCGAAATCCACATTGTCAATTTGTTCTTGCCAGTTACCATTTCTATATTTACCAATATTGCTTGATAAAAGATAGGAATAGCGATTATTTCTTTTATATGCAGATTGTTTGTGATATATATAGCCATCGGTAAGAATAATTAAAATATTTCTATAATTGTCATCTTTTTCAATACAATAATCTTGCACATCATCTTTGAAAAATCTCCAAACATCACTCCCTTCCCAACTGCTTGCAATGATGCTTTGTTCGTAGATTTCAGTAAGGTTTTGGGAGAATAAAGGAGTTAGTGTATCATAGACTTCTTTTCTTCCCTTGTTGTCTATTTTAGAACAATCAATATTGAGTTTGCTTGCTATTTCATTTATTGCAGGATTTGATGGTACAGGACTAAAAAAAGCACGAATTTTCCCTTTTGCTTTCCAAGCCGTCAAATTTTCCATATTTGTTTTAAAATGTTCTGTTACGGCCTTTACTATTTCTACATCACGTTGAAAATGTTCGGGGATTACCGGATATTTTTGAGGATTTATTCTGTCCGATAGATCTAGTAAAATAGAAATATTTAGTTGTTTTTTCTGTGAGTTTACCTGCTTATTCGCGCTATTGTTGTTGCCACAAGCGAACAACAAAAGTAATGTACTTATAAAAATTAATCTTTTCATGTTTCATTATTTTAATTGCTAACATTGGTGTAAAAAGCGTTTTTATGTAAATCATCGATAAAATTTTCTTTAATTTCCTTGCATTTTTCTATATCCGTTCTTGACTTTCCATTACCATTCATAACAGATAACCAGCCGACAAAAAACTCACCAATGTATTGTTTCACATCAGAAACAAGAACAATTATTCCGCTTAATTCATTTTTCAAAATTTTTATTCGTGATAAAGTCGCAGTTTTGTCGGTTTCAAGTTCCTGTATTTTATCTTTTATCTTTTTGCATTCATCTTTGTACTCTTCTATTTTTTCTTCCCTTTTTTTAATGTTGTACTTTACAGCATCAAATTTTTCATGTTCTCTGCCAAATACATAATAGATAATTCCCCATATAATATAGGCTACAAACCCCGCAAAAATTATTAGCCAAAAATTGACTTGTTGCAGAGCCATATCGATTGTTATATCAGGCATTATGACAAAAGAACCTTCCTTTTTGATATTGTATATTTTTTCGACAATTTCGTATGCAATAAAAAAATCTAATATGAATGCTACAATGACAACAGGTATTGCCCAATACTTAATATTTCCTTTCTTCTTTAAAAAATAATCAAATATAAGCCCCAGTGCCAACCCTAATACAACAAAGAAAGATATAAAAAGTAATGCTGTAAAACCATCTTGAAATGCATTAGCAAATGCTTTGGCATCAAAAATACTATTCGCAACATCAGAATCGTCCGCCGTAAATTTTTTAAAAAATGCAGAATAAGAAGCCGAACTATAAAAAATGAAAAGATATATTGTTAAAAAAATAAGAATAATACCACTACTCCAAAAAGTTAATTTATTGTAAGCATCTTTACCTAACCTTTTTAACATCTCTTGCGGGCGTAATGTCCAATCATTGATTTCGTTTTTTAATTTCTCTATTTTACCTTCTTCAAAAGTTAATTTACCCTGTTCGCCTACAATTTTATTGCTGTAATCTGTAACTTCACCGTCCAAAATATCTATTTTATTTTGAAGTTTTGTTTTGCGGTTGTTTTGTAATTGAGCGTTTTCTGCAACTGTTTTTCTCGCACTTATATGCGTTGCCTCTAAGCAAGAATGTAGAGCATTAGGGTCACCATCAACTAACCCTGCCTGATGAACACCCCACGCTTGATAAGTTCTTTGCAGAGTAGTCGTAGAATGACCGTCAATAGATGTTGTCAAATCTTGTTGTGGGATAGAATCTGGTTCATTTGTTTCTTTTGTATTTCTCATATCCTTTAATCAATAGTTAATAAATTCATTACTTCTTTTGCCTCTCTTTTCTTAAATCCGCTTGCCACAATTTTATTTCCGCCATAACTTTCAATGATCACATCTGCAAAGAAAATTCCCGTGCCGATTGATACGCTCGCAATATTGCTGCGGGCAATAATCGTTGATTTGTAGCCCAAAACATAACCCTTGTAATAGGTAATGTTCATAGCGTCAATTTCTATCCTGTCGGGATAGAGTATATTGTCGTTTGACGAAAGTCGGCTTGCTGTAAACGTCGGCATAAGGATTACGGTGTTAATTTGCTAATTTCTATATGGCAATAAATCAAACTTCGCTAATTGCAATATTGTATAAGAAGCCGGATAGGTGGTACTGACTAACTGCTACAGAAAACTGATTACTCATCAATGTGGGTGCTTGAATACCATATTTTCTCGTAGGCAATATCTCATCACGTTAAAAATCAACTTGCTGTCAATTCTCCCATCAGGTTATCTTCTTTTTCGCAGCAAAGATATTAGTAATTTTTATAATTACATGCTATTTGCATAGAATAAATTTGTTTGTGTGTAATTAAGTTATTCTCTTCGTTGTATCAAAACGCATAAATGTGTGATAAACAGAGATTCTAATTCTATCATTGAACCGCTAAAGGCATGCTCTGATTAATAAAATTGTGAGAAGTCATTTGGAATAACTTCATTGGAGTGGAAATGTTGTCTCCTCTTTTGATAAAATATCTAGGGCTTACAAGTGCAAGAGTAATTAGGTCTCGTTGTAAAATACAGATAAACGCTTCAACGTAAGAATAAGTACTTTGCTCGTCAGCAGGGTGAACGATCCCGCTTATTTTAATGCGGTAATGAGGTTAGAATGGGAAGGGTCTCTCTTGCTACCTCTACTAAGGTTGTTTTGTTTTTTTAAATTAGCTAGAAATAAGGCTTTGCCTCGCGCCGGCGAGCACGGACGGTTGCCCAAGCGTGGGGCGTGTGGCGAGTATCGTCCTGCCAATAAACAAGCGAGCAGGACGTTTTTTGTTACGCGTCCTGCTCGTAGGTGTTGTTCGTCTGTGTTCGCGGGGAGTCGTCGGCTCTTTGCTTCGATCGCTTTACCCTGATTGCCTTACGTTGAAAGGCTTTCGGTGCTCCGGGAGGTTCGCTACCCGCTACCGGGTTTCGCCCAAAAGGAAAATAACGGAGAGGTGGGTGGTGATTTCCAGCTCGCCGGTGGGCAACGTGGTGACGCCACCGTCGGAGACGACCTCCGCGAGGACGGCGTTTGATTGCTGCTTCATCATCCGGTTGCCGATTGGCGATGCCTGCGCGCTTCCCTCGGAAATGGCCTGTACCTTGATGATTTTAAGCCCGGCGAGGGCGGCGTATTGCTCCGCTTTCTCCACCGCCTTGCGGTAGGCCAGCTCGCGGGATTGCACGAAAAACGTTCGGTTGTCCCGCACGCTAAAGTTGACGCTGTTCAGCGCGAGTTCTTCGATTCCCGTTAGCTTGTCCAGTATGCGCGAGATTTTGGCGGAGTCCTGTCGAATGTCGTTCACGGAAAACTCGATGGACTGCTCCGCTCTCTGCCCGACCAGCACCCGCTTCTGGTCGTGCCACGTGTACTCCTGGCTGAAGCGCAGCGCGGGCGTGCTGATGTCCTTGCTCTTGATCTCCTCCGCTGCCAGGATGTCCAGCGCCTGCTTTACCCCGGCGTTCACCTTTTCCCGCGCCTGTCGGGTGGTGCGCGCCAGGTGGCTTAGCGAGATGTTTACCCGGATCATGTCGGGCGGCGCCAGCACCGTGCCCGTGCCGGTGACGGATACTGTCCCCGGTTCGCGGTTTCCCGCGCAGCTTGCCAGCGCGATGGCGAACAAGAAGATTGCCGCGATGGTGTTGATCATTTTTTCCATGTGCTTGTTTTTTTAGTTTTCCCGCTCCCCGCGCGTGTTCCGGGGGGCAATATACCTTTCGTCACGCTCCTCCTCTTTCGAGCTTTGCCTTCAGGAACTCCGCCTTCAGGTTGGCGATCACCTCTTTCACGCTCGATATTTTCTGCGACAGGTGCACGTTCATCCCGGTGAACGCGTAGCCTTTTTTCATGTTTCCCTTGGCCGCCTGGTAAAGCGCCTGGACGATGCAGTAGGGGCTTTTCGTGTAATCGCACGTCTTGATGCAGTGAAACGGGCAATTCTTGGGCACTTCATTGCCGCGCTCCACGCTTTGGATAAACTCCCCGTCGATAGCCCTTCCCGGCATCCCGACGGGACTTTGGATGATCTTCACGTCCTCGCTCCGGGCGTTCACGAAGACGTTTTTGAAGGTCTCCGAGGCGTCGCACTCGTTGGTAGTGATGAACATGGTGCCCATTTGGACGGCCGACGCTCCCATGTCGAGAAAGCGGAGCATGTCCTTCCCCGTGGAGATGCCGCCGGCGGCGATCACGGGGATGTGCTTCTCCCCTTCGTAGGCGGCGGCCGTGCTTACCACCTCCGGCACGAGGCGTTCCAGGGCGTACTGTTCGTCCTCTATCTGGTTGAGTTTAAAGCCGAGATGTCCTCCCGCCTTGGGGCCTTCCACCACGATGGCGTCGGGCAAGTAGCCGTAGTTGTTCCTCCACTTATCGCAGATGATCCTGGCTGCCCGCGAGGAGGATACGATCGGCACGAGCTTGGTTTTGCTCCCGCCGGTGAGGTACGATGGCAGGTCGAAGGGCAGGCCGGCGCCCGCGAAGATCACGTCCGCCTTTTCCGCGATCGACGTCCTCACCATGTCGGCGTAATTGCTCAGCGCCACCATGATGTTGACCCCGATGATGCCCTTGCTTTTTTCTTTGGCCATCTTGATCTCCCGTACCAGTCCCGATATGCACTTGCTCAGGTAGTCGCCCGGCGATTTGTGGTAGATTAGTCCCAACCCGGCGCACGATATGACGCCGATGCCTCCCTCGTTGGCGACGGCCGAGGCCAGGCCGGACAGGGATACCCCCACGCCCATCCCGCCTTGTATGACGGGCAGTTTCACTTCCAAATTCCCGATAAAAAATGATTTCATTGTGCTTGAAAAAAATGTGTCGGCGGCGATTGATACCCCGGCGACTTGTTTAACACTCAAAACAAGGAAGTTTTCCTTGACATCGATTTCGATAATGAAGCGACCCGCCGGGAGCGGGTGGATGAAAGCATCATGAAAAAAGAGTCAACATAACCCCCGTTGTCGAGGGGCAAAAGTACGAAAATAAAACCGACCCCTCGCGGGAATCGGTTGAATAACGCGGGACGGCGCGAGAAAAATCGGGAGGGACGACGCGGGGGAAATCGCGAGGATGAATCCCCCGCCTCTTTCGCTCCCTCGCCTACCACTCGTCCGTGCGGAATGACGACACGGGTAAGTTGCCTTCGGACGAGAATAATTCCGTCCCGGAAGTATGGTCGAAACAGTAGCGGACGGCCACCGGGTGGGGCACCGACGGCGAGAACAGGTAGACCTTATCGCCCACCAGGGCGGCCTTGGCGTCGTAAAACCGCTTGTTTTCCCCGGACACCTTGAACTGGCGCAGCTCCCCGCCGGGGGCTACCAAACCGTTGGCGGAACCGAACATCTCGAATGTCACGATGGCCACGCGTCCCTCTATCTCCATCGACTTGTATTCCGGGCTGCGGTAATGCATTCCCGTCATCCCGTAGGTCTTGGCCAACGCCCACAATGCCATGCGTTCGCCGGCATCTGCCTTTTTCGGCGGGTGGATACAGGCCGGGCTGCCCGCGTCCATCAACACGGCCATACCGGTGTTTGGCGTGGTGGACATCCCCCGCGCTTGCGCCTCCCGGATGTAGCTGGAATTGAGCGATCCGCCGTAGTTGTAGGGGGCTATCTGGCAGTAATAGAAGGGGAACTCGCCCTCGCCCCAAGCGTCGCGCCAGGCGCGTACCATCTTGTCGAACATCTTCACGTACAGCGCCGGTTCTCCCAGGTTGGATT
>JAIRXZ010000144.1 GCA_031267995.1 Odoribacteraceae bacterium
AGCGATATCCAAATCTACGTCGCCACCCAGGCGATAAAGGATCTGTTCACGCCCGTGCCGAACTACGTCCAAATCATCGTCGGCGCGCCGCCCGTCATACCGTGAACCATCACGCGGGACGTAACCCGTAACACCTAAAGCTTCGGGATAAGGATGCCATGATTCGCTTCTTTCAAGTCCAACCATGTTCATCTTTATCCCGAACTTTGGTTTTAACCCCCGCGCCTGGGTATTTTTATCCCGACCCCAGGTTATAACAGCAGCAGAATAACTTAACAAGCGTGGAGACATCACCCTTCAGCACACAAATGGAACCCGTCTCCGCGGAAATGACCCCCATCTCCGCGGAAATGAAATCTATCTATAGAGAGATGAAACCTATCTATAGAGAGATGAAACCTATCTATAGAGAGATGAACTCCATCTATAGAGAGATGAAACCTATCTATAGAGAGATGAAAACCATCTGTAGAGAGATGAAACCTATCTATAGAGAGATGAAACCTATCTGTAGAGAGATGAAACCTATCTATGGAGAGATGAAACCCATCTATAGAGAGATGAAACCTATCTGTAGAGAGATGAAACCTATCTCTCCAGTGATGGCTTTCATCTCTCCAGTGATGGCGGTCATCTCTCCAGTGATGGTTTCCATCACTGGAGTGTTCAGACCCATCACTGGAGTGTTCAAACCCATCACTAGAGTGTTCAAACTTATCACTAGAGTGTTTGACTTTATCACTAGAGTGTTCAAACTTATCACTAGAGTGTTCAAACCTATCACTAGAGTGTTCAAACCTATCACTAGAGTGTTTAAACCAAACACTCTAGTGATAAACTCAAACACTCTAGTGATAAATCCAAACACTCTAGTGATAAACTCAAACACTCCAGTGACGGGTTTAAACACTCTAGTGATTTTTTCAAACACTCTAGTGATTTTTTCAAACACTCTGGTGATTTTTTCAAAATCGGTGGCCGTGGAGCTTATCGCCACCGAAACGCTCCCCCTCACCGCCGCCGCGAAAACAAATATTTAATCATTAAACAGATACACGTATGAAGAAAAGTATTGCACTCCTCGCCGCCTTCCTCCTGGCCACCGCGCTGCAAGCCGCGCCGCCACAGGAGCGGGAAATGAAGTTTAGCGCGTTAGAAAAACAGGTGAAAAACCCGCGCGGGGAGTTCCGCCCAGCCCCCCTGTGGGTGTGGAATACCAAGGTGACGCGCGCCGATATCGACAGGATGTTGCAAGAATTGAAAGACCAGGGCTTCGGCGGCGCCTTCCTGCACCCCCGACCGGGACTGGTGACGGAGTATCTCTCCGACGAGTGGTTTGAACTCTACGCCTACAGCCTGGACGCCGGGAAACGGCTCGGCCTGGATATATGGATCTACGACGAGAACTCGTACCCGAGCGGCTTCGCGGGCGGTCACGTGCCGGCGCAAATGCCGGAGTCGTACAACGAGGGGCAGGGGCTTGTCCCGGAACGGCTGGAGCTGTTGCCCGAAGACATGACGCCCTATTTCCTCTGCCTCAAGCGGGAGGGGGAGACCTTCGTCGACATCACCGCCACCGCGGGCAAGTACAAGAGCGCGGCCGGCGACTATTTCCTGTATAAAAAGAGTTACTACGGCCGCAACGGCGCGTACGCCGGCTTCTCGTACGTCGACCTGCTGCACGCCGGGGTGACCGAAAAATTCTTGGAAATCACCATGTCCGGCTACGAGAAGCATTTCGGCGACAAGCTGGGCGGCGAAATCAAGGGCATCTTCACCGATGAACCCAATATCAGCAGCCCCGCCGGGCTGCGCTGGACGCCGGATCTGTTTGACGTTTTCCAGAAACAATGGGGGTACGACCTGAAAACGGTCCTCCCCCTGCTGGGCGAAACGGAGGGGGATTGGAAAAAAGTCCGCCGCGATTACATGGAGACGCTGACGCAGATGTTCGTAGACCGGTGGGCGAAGCCGTACTCGGCCTATTGCGATAGCAAAAACATGATCCTCACGGGGCATTACTGGGAACACAGCTGGCCTGACATGAATAACGGCGGCGACAACATGGCGATGTACGCGTGGCACCACATGCCGGCCATCGACATGCTGGGCAACCGGTACAACGACAGTCACCCGCAGGCGCAATTCGGCAGCGCCAGGGCGGTAAAAGAGCTGCGCGGGGCGGCTAACCAGATGGGGTATACCCGCACGCTGAGCGAGACGTACGGCGGCGGGGGATGGGACGTGACTTTCAGGGATTTGAAGCGGATGGGCGATTGGGAGTACGCGCTGGGGGTGAATTTCATGAACCAGCACCTGTCGCAAATGAGCATCACCGGGGCGAGGAAGTACGATTACCCGCCGGTGTTTACCTCGGTGGAGCCTTGGTGGGCAAGCTACAAGTCGTTGAACGATTATTTCGCGCGCTTGTCGCTGCTGCTGAGCCAGGGGGAACAACTGAATGATATCCTGGTGCTGGAGCCGACGACGACCGTCTGGCTCTACTATTCCAAGGTGAAGGGGCATCCCCGCGTGATGGAGATCGGCGCGAATTTCCAGAATTTCGTCACCCGGCTGGAGAAGAGCCAGGTGGAGTACGACCTTGGATCGGAGAATATTATCAAGGATCACGGGTCGGTGCGGGAAAACACTTTTGTTGTCGGGAAACGGGCTTACGCGAAGGTGGTGATCCCGCCCATGACGGAGAATTTGAACTCCGCTACTTTCCACCTGCTGAAGGAGTTTGTCGCCGGGGGCGGGGAGCTGATCCTCTTTTCGTCGCCGACGCTGGTGGACGGGAAGGAGTGCGCCGGGCTGAAACGGTTCCTGGCCGACAACGCGTCGCGGATCAAGGTGTACGCCTCGGAGGAGCAGTGGATGGCGGGGGCGATGCGGGATAACGCGGTTGTTTTCAGCGACGTCGCGAGCAACGATCTCTACCACCACCACCGGAGTTACGAGGACGGGGAGCTGGTGTTTATCGTCAATTCGTCGCTGACGGAGACGGCCACGGGCAAGATCGCGACCAAAGGGAAGACGCTGGTGGAGATCGACGGGATGTCGGGCGAGTTTTTCAACTATCCCAACGCGCCGCGGGGCGAGTTCGTGGATGCCGAATTCGTGCTGCCCCCGGCCGGCAGTTTGCTCTTGTTCAGCGCGGCGACAGGGGGGGACGAGCTTCCGGTGAAGTTTCGCGCGTCCGGCGGGGAACCGCTGAAGGCCGCGAGTCCGCTGGTGGTGAAACGAGTGCAGGATAACGCCCTGAATATCGATTTTTGTACCCTGACGATTGATGGTAACGCGGTGAAGAATAGCCAGCAGGATAAGAAACTTTACACGGTGGAGGCGAATATCCTCCTCTTTCGACATTTCGGGCTGAATAACCCGTGGCACGGGGCTGTCCAGTACAAGCGGGCGATCGTGGAGCGGGATACTTTCCACACCGGGGATATCCGGGTGAGGTACCAGTTTATCGTCAGCGGGAATGTCAATAAAAAGAGCCTCAGGCTGGTGGCGGAGCAACCCGACGTGTGGAAGGTGAAGGTGAACGGCAAACCGGTGACGGCCGATCCGCGGCAGTACTGGCTGGACGCCCGGTTTGGCGTGTACGAGATCGGGGAGTGCGCGGAGGATGGCGTGAACGTGGTTGAACTCGGCGTGAATCCCATGAGCGTCTACGCGGAGGTAGCCCCGGTCTATATTTTGGGCGATTTCGCGCTGCAATCGGCTGCCGCGGGGTGGGTTATGCGCGAACCCGCGCAACTTGGGCTGGGTAGCTGGAAAACGCAGGGGCAACCCTATTATTCCTGGGAGGTGTCTTATAGCAAGAGTTACACGGTTAAAAATAGTTCCGCCCACTACGCGCTGCAACTGAAAAAGTGGGACGGGACGATGGCGGAGGTGCTGGTGAACGGGGAGAAGGTGGGCATCATCGCTTACGCGCCTTATCAATTCGACCTGTCGCCGTACCTGAAGAAGGGGAGTAACAAGATAGATGTGAGGGTGATCGGGAGCCTGAAGAATTTGCTGGGGCCGCATTATAATAATGACACGCGGCTGATCGGGCCAAATTACTGGAACGGCGTGCACCGGCAGGACGCGGGGAACGATTATTTCCTGGTGGATTACGGGCTGATGGAGGATTTTGATGTTGTTGTCTCTTATTGAAAGATGATGAAAATAGGTCTGTTTGGTGTTGGATTAAATACCTACTGGGGTCAGTTCGATGGTCTTCTTGCCCGCCTGACCGGATACCAGGAGCGAATCAAGAACAAGATGCAGTCGTACGAGGCTGTCGAGGTGGTGGACTGCGGGATGGTGGATGACGTGGATAAGGCCAACCGCGCCGCCTCGCTGCTGAAACAGGAGGATGTGGAGCTGCTGTTTATTTTTGTCTCTACTTACGCGCTGTCGTCTACCCTTATCCCGGTGGTTAACCGGCTGAACGCGCCGGTGATCCTGCTGAATTTGCAGCCGCTGCCGGCGATCGAGTATGATAAAATTAACGGCATGGGCGACCGCGGCGCCATGACCGGCGAGTGGCTGGCGAGCTGCCAGGCGTGCTCTATTCCGGAGTTTTCGTCGGTGTTTAACCGGGGGGGCGTGCGGTACGATATCGTCTCCGGGTACCTGGACGACGCCGACGCCTGGGAGGAGATCGCCGAGTGGATCGCCGCCGCGAGGGTGGCCGCCGGCATGAGACAAAACCGCATGGGCGTGCTGGGGAATTATTACGGGGGGATGGTGGATGTCTATTCCGACCTGGCGCTGCAAAGCACGGTGTTTGGCACGCACGTGGAGGTGCTGGAGATGTGCGAGCTGGTGGATATCCGAAAGGGCGTGAAGGAGGAGGACGTGGAGGGGAAAATCGGCGAGTTCCGGCGCGCTTTCGAGATTGACGCGGCGTGTTCGTCGCCCGAAATTGAACGGGCGGCGCGAACGTCCGTGGCGCTGGACAGGCTGGTGGAGAGGCACCGCCTGGGGTCGATGGCTTATTATTACGCGGGGATGAACGGGAATGAGTACGAGAATATTATCACCTCCGTGATTGCCGGCAACACGCTGCTGACCGGGAGAAATATCCCCGTGGCCGGGGAGTACGAGGTTAAGAACGCGCAGGCGATGAAAATTATGGCGCTGATGGGCGTCGGCGGGTGCTTTTCCGAGTTTTACGCGATGGATTTTAACGATGATGTCGTGATGCTCGGACACGACGGGCCGGCGCATTTTATCATCGCCGAGGGGAAGGTGCGACTGGTGCCGCTGCCCGTGTATCACGGGAAACCGGGGAAGGGACTGTCTATTCAAATGTCTGTGAGGCAGGGGGCAGTCACCTTGTTGTCGGTGGTGGAGAGCAACGGCGGGTTGTCGCTGCTGGCGGCGGAGGGGGAGTCCGTGGCCGGGCCTATCCTCAATATCGGCAACTTGAATAGCCGCTACAAGTTCCCCGTTCCCATCAAGGAGTTTGTAAAGCGATGGAGCAAGGCGGGGCCTTCACACCATTGCGCGATCGGGATCGGGCACGTGACGGGCATCTTGCGGAAGTACGCTTTTTTGCTGGACATACCCCTCACGGTAATCTCTTAAAACAAAAAAACATGTTAAAGAAAACGCTTAAAAGAGGGCTTGTCGCCCTTGCCGCCGCCGCTGCCTTGACAACGGGATGTAATAACGTGACGGATGAACCGCGTGATTATCAGTTTTTATCCGAGAATTTCAAGAATCCCGATGCCTCCAGCGGCGTGAATTGCTGGTGGTGGTGGCTGAACGGCAATGTCACCAAGGAGGCCATCACCAAGGATCTGGAGGCCATGAAGTCGAAAAATTTCCACGGCGCCATGATTTTTGACGCCGGGGGACATAACCAGCGCGGGAATAGGGATTTCCCCGCCGGCCCCCTGTACGGCTCGCGGGAGTGGCTCGACCTCTTTTCGTTTGCCCTGGACGAGGCCAAACGACTGGGGCTGGAGATCGGGTTTAATATCCAAAGCGGATGGAACCTGGGTGGCCCCTCCGTGACGCCGGAGTACGCGGCAAAGCAGCTGACGTACTCTGAAACAAGGGTTAAAGGAGGAGAAAGAATCAATCAAACGCTGCCGATGCCGCCCAATCACGAGTTGTACAGGGATATCGCGGTGCTGGCGTTTCCTACCAACACGGTGGCCAAGGAGAGGGTGAATCACCTGAGTTATAAGCTGGGGTATCACGAGATGGGAGGATCGGCGCCCGATACCCGATTTTTGCTGGATAGCAAAGTGCAGGCGAAGGATTCGGATAAACCTACTTACCTGGTGGCCAAGGAAGAGGTGGTGGATATCTCCTCGTTCATGGACGAAAAAGGGGTGCTGGCGTGGGACGCTCCCGCCGGCGAGTGGAACGTCATGCGCGTTGGGTATACCTGCACGAAGGCGCGGGTCTCCACGTCGAGCAATGATTGGCAGGGGAGGGTGGTCGATTACCTGAGCACGGAGGCGTTTGACGTCTATTGGCGCGAGGTGGTCGACCCGATTCTGGCGGCGGCAGGGGCGCACGTGGGCACCACGCTGAAGTTTATGGAGACAGATAGCTGGGAGTGCGGGGGGATGAATTGGAGCGATCACTTCGCGGAAGAGTTTGAGGATTACTGCCGTTACGATCTTAAAAACTACCTGCCCGTGATCGCGGGGCACGTGGTGGATCACCTCGATGCCAGCAACGCTTTTTTGGCCGATTTTAGAAAAACACTGGCGCACCTGGTGGCCAATAATCACTATGCCCGCTTCGCGGCGCGTGCCCACGAGCATGGCCTGGGCATTCAGCCAGAGTCGGCAGGCCCACACGCCGGGCCGCTGGACGGGATAAAGAACTACGGGTTTAGCGATATCGTGATGAGCGAGTTTTGGTCGCCTTCGCCCCATCGCCCGGCTCCTCACAACCGCTTTTTTGTCAAGCAAGCGGCCTCGGCTGCACATATTTACGGGAAGAAGATCGTGGGGGCGGAGTCGTTTACCACCATCGGCCCGCATTGGAACGACGAACTGTGGCGCGATCAGAAATCGGCCTTCGATCACGAGATTTGTTCGGGACTGAACCGCCTCTATTTTCATACCTTCACCTGCTCCCCAAAGGAGATGGGATTGCCTGGACAGGAGTATTTTGCAGGCACGCACGTCAACCCGCAAGTCACGTGGTGGAACGAATCCGGCGCCTTTATCGACTACCTGCACCGCGCGCAGTTTATCGTGCAAGAGGGCAAGTTTGTGGCTGACGTTCTGTATTATTACGGCGATCACGTGCCCAATATTTTCTCGAACAAGCAGGCCGATCCCGCCGGCGTGTTGCCCGGCTTCGATTATGACGTGACGGACGAGGGTGTCCTGCTGCGGTCGCGGGTGAAGGACGGGAAGATTATCGTGCCGGGAGGCGTGGCGTACCGCGTCCTGGTGCTGCCCGCGCACAAGGTGCTTTCGCTGGCCGCGCTGAAGAAGGTGGAGTCTATTTTATCGCAAGGTGGTCAGGTCATTGGCTACAAACCCGCGAAGCTGGTCAGCCTCGTCGGGGACGAAAAAGCGCAACGCGAGTTTCAGCAATTGGCCACCAAAATATGGGGCGAGGCTCCCCCGGACAAGGGGAGCAAGGCCTATAAAAAAGGGACAATCTCGTGGGGCGTCTCCGCGCGAGACTACCTGATGTCGAAGGGCATCGCCCTCGATTTCGAGATTGTATATAACGAGACGAAGAACTTCGATTATATCCACTACACCATCGGCAACATAGAGGCCTATTTCGTGAGCAATCAAACGGAGAGCGCACAGTTCGCGGCGGCTGTTTTCAGGGTGGAGGGACGTCAGCCCGAACTCTGGGATCCGTTGACCGGCGAGATTCGCGACGCGACGGCCTTCACTCAACAGGATGGACGCGCGGCCGTGTCCCTGAAATTCGACCCTTACGGCTCCGTGATCGTCTTGTTTAGCAAGCCGGTAGCGAATGATTTGCAGAGTAGCGGGGTCTCGAATTACCCGGATTTCACGCCGCTCCAAACGCTCGAGGGCGACTGGGATGTGTACTTCGCACCCGAACACGGTGGCCCTGGCATGGTCAACTTCCCCGAATTGCTGGACTGGACAACTTCCAAGGACGAGGGGATAAAATACTACTCCGGCCCCGCGACGTACTACAAAAAGTTCACCTTCACTCCCGAACCAAACGCCCTCTATTTCCTGGAATTGGAAAACGTGAAGGATGTCGGCATCGCCACCGTCAAAATCAACGGCACGGACAAGGGAGTTGTGTGGACAAAGCCTTTCCGCGTGAACGTGAGCGACAACCTGATTGAAGGCGAAAACACCCTTGAAATCACGGTAATCAACTCGTGGTACAACCGCGTGGCCGGCGATGAAATAACTCCCAAGCCAACCCAGCTTACCCACACAAACATTGTTTTGCAAAAAGACCCCGCGCGACCAATCCCCCTGGAACCCTCCGGCCTCCTCGGCCCCGTTTCCATTAAAAAGCAGGTGGCTATATGACAACAGCAAGTGGTTTATATGGTGGCACTCCAATCCCAACACTAGAAATTCTTTTTATGCTTACATATCTCGAAGTTCAACGAAGTTGTTTCCGGCATCAGATCGCGGGCTACTAACCCAGATACGAGGTTTGAAATCAAGTCGTTGAAACACCGGTGCCAGGTAACTCTACCTGGCACTTTCTTTTCAGTAGATCTTTCATTGTCTCTATAATAGCCCCTCCTCTCGATATAATGGCCTTTTTTCTATATATCATTCTTCCGCAAAACACCACTACCCCATTTCCCCTCTCACTTTTCAGGACAGCAATCAACTGAACATCCCCTGCGCATAGCCTTTTATTAATGCCTCACAGGGCAGGTTGGTTTCAGCACTATAATATTGGTGTTCGTTATTGGAATAACTGGTTTCATTATTCTAATGACAGAACTAAACAGTAGCCTGTTGGAGCTGAAATGTAGATTGTTGGAAATGAACAGTGTCCTGTTGGAGCCGAAGTGCAGACTATTGGAATCAAAATGTGTCTCGTTGTAGAGACGTAGCATGCTACGTCTCACGGTTACGGGTTGGCCCTATCGTGAGACGTAGCACGCTACGTCTCTACAGCATGGGTGTGGATAATGCTGTAGGGGCGACCCTTTCGGTCGCCCTTTTTCGAAGGCACGTGTATTTTTGTCGTCGGGGAACGCGTGCGGGAAAAGGCGCCCGCGAGGGGTGCCCCTACAGCATATCGTCAGAACACGTTAACATACCCGTGGAAAAGGGCGCCCGCGGGGAATGCCCCACGGTTTCGTCGGATAATGCTGTAGGGGCGCCTCTCGCGGGCGCCATTTTCCCGCGGACATCCTCTCCCGCGAGAAGCCTCCTCGTCACGGCGGAAGGGAAAAAAAGGTTACTTTCGCGAGCAAATCAAACACATCATGAACAATTCAAGCGACCATCTGCTGACCGTCGCGGGAGCGCAAGCACTCTGTCTATCGCGCGGCGTCCCGTTTTACAGCTACCGCTTGCCGGGCACGCGGGAAATCATCTTCGGCGCACAGCTGTCCGGCGAGTTAAACCTCTTCCAGGGATTCGAGCGGCGGCAGGGCGAGCGCGGATTCGTGGTCACCCCCTTCAACCCCTCCTCCTGGAGCTTTCCCTACTTTATCAAGGCAGATACCTGCTTCGTCGACAGGACGGAAGATGCCGCTACCATCGCCGCCCTTCGCCAGGCTTCCTTCGACATCCCCGCCGCGCGGGAGGAGGTCGCCACCGGGTGGAACCACCGGGAATACGCGGACGAGGCGCGGCAACTCCTCTCGCTGATCGAGCGGGAGGGATTGCAGAAAGTCGTCCTCGCCCGTTCCATCGAGGTGCCCGCGGACGCTTTCGCCCTGGCGCCGCGGCTGTTCGAGGGGTTGACCGGTTACGCCGACGCCTTCGTCTTTCTCTTTTGGCTGCCGGGTCGCGGGGCGTGGGTAGGCGCCAGCCCGGAGCTGTTCCTCAAGTATGACAGGGAGGGTTTCCGCGCCATGGCGCTGGCGGCAACGCGACCGGTGGAGGGGACGACATTCCCCGTGGAGTGGTCGGTGAAGGATCGGGAGGAGCAGCGCATCGTCGCCGACTATATCCACGACGCGCTCGCCCCCATCTTCACGCGCCACCTGGAGCGCGGGGAGGCAACCACGGCGCGCGCGGGAAATCTCTACCACCTGTGCACGCGCTTTTTCAGCGACGAGCAGCTGCCCGCCGACGAGATCGATCGCCTGATTGCCCTCCTCCACCCGACGCCCGCCGTCTGCGGGATGCCCAAGAAGCGCGCCATGCAGGTGATCGCCGAAACGGAGCGGGGCGAGCGAGGATATTACGGCGGACTGGTGGGGCCGGTGGAGCGGAGCGGCGCCTTCGAGTTGTACGTGAACATCCGCTCGGCGGAGCTGCTGGACGGCCTTTTCCGCCTGCGCGTGGGGGGTGGCATCACGCCGCTCTCCGACCCCGAAGAGGAGTGGCGAGAGACTTGCCGGAAGGCCGATACCTTACTCAGTGTAATCCGGGAGATCAATGACGACGGGGTCTGACATCGCCATCGCCCGCCTGCTGGTGGAGACGCTGGAGGGGCGCGGGGTGACGACGGCGGTGCTCTCCCCCGGGTCGCGGAACGCGCCGTTGACGGTGACCGTGGCGCGCTCGGCGGTGATGACGCGGCACGTGGTGGTGGACGAGCGGTCGGCGGCGTTCTTCGCCCTGGGTCTGGCCAGGCAGCGGGGCGAGGCGGTGGCGCTGGTGTGCACTTCCGGGACGGCGCTGCTGGGTTACGCCCCGGCGGTGGCGGAAGCTTTTTACCAGGGGGTGCCGCTGGTGGTCATCTCGGCCGACCGCCCGCCGGAGTGGATAGATCAGGATGATGGCCAAACGATACGCCAACGGGGGGCGCTGTCCAACGTGGTGAAGGGCGCCTTCGAGCTGCCGGTGGGGGAGGGCGAGGCGGAGTGCCGGCACGCCCGTCGACTGCTGAACGAGGCCGTGAGCCTGGCGCGCGAGGGGATGCCGGGGCCGGTGCACGTGAACGTGCCGCTGCGGGAGCCGTTGTACGGGTTCTCGCCGCGCCCGCCGTTGTCGTCGCCCCCGGTGACGCCCGCGGGGACGGAGTGGCGGCTGGCGGAGGCGGAGGCGGCGCGGCTGCGGGAACGACTGGCGGGCAGCCCGTCGGTGGTGGTGCTGGCGGGATTCATGTCGCCGGACGACGAGCTGGCGGGATGCCTCGCGCGGCTGTCGGCATCGGGACGGGCGGTGGTGCTGGCGGATGCGCTGGCGAATTTGCCGGCGACGGGATCGGTGGACGCGGTCGACCGGCTGTTGTCGACGCTGGATGCGGATGCCCGCGCAGCCCTGGAGCCGGAGGTGCTGGTATCGATAGGCGGCGCGCTGGTGTCGCGGCAGTTGAAGAGCCTCGCGCGGGGCTGGACGCGTGCCGAGCAGTGGCGCGTGGGGAGGCGGTTGTCGCCCCCGGACGCGTTTTGCCGCTTGTCGATGTCGGCGCGGCTCTCCCCGTCGGTCTTCTTCAGGCAGCTGGAGGGGGATGGGTGGCCGGTCGCCCCGACAAACTACGCCGCGCGATGGGAGGAGGCGCGGGCGGTGGCGTCGTCGAGGCACGAGGCTGCCCTGGCGACGTTGCCGTGGTGCGATCTGGTGGCTTTCTCCCTGATCCTCACGGCAATCCCGGCGGGCAGCCTCTTGCACCTGGGCAACAGCACGCCGGCGCGCTACGCGCAGCTCTTCGAACAACCGGCAGCGACGCGCGTGGACGGGAACCGGGGGACAAGCGGCATCGAGGGCGCTACCTCCACGGCCGTCGGGGCAGCCGTCGCGTCGGGACGCCTGACGGTGCTGGTGACGGGGGATCTGGCTTTTCTCTACGACTCCAACGCCCTGTGGTGCTTGCCGTCGCCGCCCAACCTGCGGGTGATCGTGATGCTGAACGGGGGAGGCGGCATCTTCCGCCTGTTGCCGGGGTCGTCGGGATTGGCGGAGGTGCGCGAGTTGTTTGAAACCCCGCACGGGGTGGACGTGGCGGCGTTGGCGCGGCTGCACGGCTTCGCGGTGGTCGAGGTGGCGGACGCGGCGGCGTTGTCGGCGGCGTTGCCCTCGTTTCTCGCCCCGTCGGATCGCCCGTCGGCACTGGTGGTGAGGACGGAGGGGCGCCCCAACGGGGAGTTATTGAATCGCTATTTTAAATCTTTAATATGAGAGATTGGACTGTAATCAAGGAGTACTCGGACATCCTGTTCGAGTTTCACGGGGGCATCGCGAAGATCACGATCAACCGCCCCCGCGTGTATAACGCTTTCCGCCCGGAGACGTGCACCGAGATGCTGGATGCCCTGGCCACCTGCCGCGAGCGCGCCGACGTGGGGGTGGTGGTGCTGACGGGCGCCGGCGACAAGGCTTTTTGTTCGGGGGGCGACCAGCACGCGAAGGGCGTCGGGGGATACGTCGACGAGCATGGCGTTCCGCGCCTCAACGTGCTGGAGGTGCACAAGGCCATCCGGTCGCTGCCCAAGCCCGTGATCGCGATGGTCAACGGCTACGCGATTGGCGGCGGGCACGTCCTCCATGTGGTGTGCGACCTGACGATTGCCTCCGAAACCGCCATCTTCGGCCAAACGGGGCCAAAGGTGGGGAGCTTCGACGGCGGCTTCGGCGCCTCCTACCTGGCGCGACACGTGGGGCAGAAGCGGGCGAGGGAGATTTGGTTCCTCTGTCGCCAGTACTCTGCCCGCGAGGCCGAGGCGATGGGGATGGTCAACAAGGTGGTCGCCCCGGAGCGCCTGGAGGACGAGACGGTGGAGTGGTGCCGCGTGATCATGCAACGCAGCCCCCTGGCTATCCGCGTGATCAAGCGGGCGCTGAACGCCGAACTGGACGGGCAGCATGGCCTCATGGAACTCGCCGGCGATGCCACGCTCCTCTATTACCTGACCGACGAGGCGCGGGAGGGAAAGGAGGCGTTCCTCGAAAAGCGGGATCCCGATTTCGACAAATTCCCCAAATTCCCCTGACCGATGTTGCAAGCGCTATTCGCGAAACGGCTGCTGCGCTTTAAATCGCCGGCCGTCACCTCGCGGGGGGTGATGATGGAGAAAGAGACCTGGTTCGTGAAGGTTCGCGAGACGGGCAGCGACCGCTTCGGGGTGGGGGAGTGCCCCCTGTTCCGCGGCCTCGGCGCCGATGATCGCCCCGGGTACGCCGACCGTCTGGCCGAGGCTTGCGCCCGCGTTGCCGACTTCCGACCGGAGGAGTGGCGGGAGTGGAGTTCCATCTGCTTCGGCATGGAGACGGCGCTGGCCGACCTGCGCGAGGGGGGTCGGCGCGTTCCCTTTCCATCCGACTTTTCCCGCGGGGCGCCCCTGGAGATCAACGGCCTGGTGTGGATGGGCAGCCGGCAGCAGGTGGAGCGACGCGCGGAGGAGCAGCTCGCCGGCGGATCGCGCTGCCTCAAGCTGAAGATCGGGGCGACGGACACGCGGGCGACGCTGGAGCTGCTCGCGTCGGTACGCTCCCGCTTCCCGGCCGTGCAGCTGCGCGTGGATGCCAATGGCGCCTTCGATCCCGCGGGGGCGCGGCGGGTGATGGAGGAGCTGGCGAGGCTTGACGTGCACTCGATCGAGCAGCCGATCCGACCCGGACAATGGCGGGAGATGCGCGACTTGTGCAGGGATTCCCCCCTCCCCGTGGCGCTCGACGAGGAGCTGATCGGCGTCACGGATCCCCGGCAACGGATAGCCCTGCTGGAGGAGATACGCCCGCGGTATATCGTCCTGAAACCCTCGCTGGTCGGGGGCTTCGAGGCTTCCGACGAGTGGACGCGCCTGGCCGGGGAACGGGGCATCGACTGGTGGGCAACCTCGGCGCTGGAGTCCAACATCGGCCTGAACGCGATAGCGCAGTGGGCATCCCTCAGGGGAGGCATCTCCCCGCACGGCCTCGGAACGGGCACCCTGTACGAGAACAACATCCCCTCGCCGCTGGAAACCCGCGGGGGATTCCTGCGCTATCAACCGGGAGGGGAGTGGGATCTCCGCTCGCTCGACTTCGACCCCGATGCTTGACCTCTCCGCCTTCCTTGCCGAGTGGGAAAACGACGAGGATTTCGTCGCCGGGCACACCTCCGGCACCACGGGCGCGCCGCGTCCCATCCGCCTCCTCAAGGCGGACATGCTGGCATCGGCCACCCTCACGAACAGCTTCTTCGGGATCACCTCCTCCTCCGCGCTCCTCCTTTGCCTATCCCCCGACCACATCGCCGGCAAGATGATGATCGTGCGGGCAGCGGCAGCCGGGGCAAAACTCGTCACCATCACGCCGGGCAGCGACCCCCTCGCGACGCTCGACGAGCCGGTAGACCTCGCCGCCCTCGTCCCCCTCCAGCTGGAAAACAGCCTGCGCCGGCCGGACAAACTATCCCTCGTCCGCCAACTGCTGATCGGCGGCGCCCCCCTCTCCCCCGCCCTGGAGCAGCGCGCGCGGGCGATGTCAACCCCCTGCTTCGCCTCCTACGGGATGACCGAAACCCTCTCCCACGTGGCGCTCCGCCGCGTAAACGAGACGCTCGCCTCCCCCCTCTACACCGCCATCGGCGACACCCGCTTCTCCGCCGACAGCCGCGGCTGCCTCCTGGTAGACGCCCCCCACCTCCGCCAACGCCACTTCGTCACCAACGACCTCGTCCGCCTCGTCGACCCCTCCCGCTTCCAGTGGCTTGGGCGCGTCGACAACATCATCAACTCCGGCGGCATAAAGCTCTCCCCGGAATCGCTCGAGGCGACCATCGCCCCGCTCTTCACCTCCCGCTTTTTCATCACCGCGGAGGACGACCCCCGCCTGGGACAACGCCTCATCCTCTTAATCGAAGCCCCCCCCTGGCCGCCGGAGGAAATAGCCCTCCTCCGCACCCGAATCGCCCTCCTCCTCCCCCCTCGCGAACGCCCGCGATCCGTGGGTTTCCTCCCCTCCTTCCCCGAAACCCCCTCCGGCAAACTGATCAGAACATTCAACCCCGCTGACGCGGGATTGTTCGCTCTGCTGTAGGGGCGAATAATTATTCGCCCTCCGCTGGCGCGGGCTTGTAGCCCGTGCCCGTGACTTGAGACGTAGCACGCTACGTCTCTACTGATTTCCATAACCTCCCCCGTCCATGAATTGTAAGTATCTCTGTAGAGACGTAGCGTGCTACGTCTCCCAAGATGCCAATACCGCCAACATGCAATCACCCCGCCCTTCCCGCCAGCGTGAGGCAAAAACCTCATGTCCACCTAATTTTTAACACCAAACAACCTCAGTAGCAGAGGGAGATCCCCTCCTTCCAACCTCATTACCTCATTAAAACAAGGCGTAATGAAAGGACAAAACGAACGAAAAATGAGGTAATGAGGTTGGTGTGGTGTGTCCCTTGTTTCTGCTACTGAGGTTGTTTGGTTTTAAAAATTAGGTAAGGATGGGGTTTTCGTGGTGCAACACCCCTGGATGCCGCCAACATGCAACCGCACGCGCCAACGATGCCGTAGGGGCGCGCCTCGCGTGCGCCCTTTCACACGTGCGCGCCCCGACGCCAGCACCGGGGTCATGATTGTTGGCTTTTGTTGTTTGGGCTTCGACAGGCTCAGCCACCGTAGTAGCCGCGGTGGCTGAGCTTGTCGAAGCCATTGGAGTATGCTGTAGG
>JAIRXZ010000152.1 GCA_031267995.1 Odoribacteraceae bacterium
TGCCGCAAGCCGCGCTACGCTTGCATGCGGTTATGCAAATCAGGCCCTTCGGGCCGCTAAACGCGTGCCGATGATAAAAGGGCAACCACAAGGATTGCCCCTACGGCATTCGTCCCAACGTCATGTAAAAACAAAAACTACACGGGATTTTCGGTTGTTCCGCGGCCGGGGATTGCCCTGGGGAGGCTAAAGAGAAATTCGAGGCCGCCACCGGCGCGGTTCTTGACGATGATGCTGCCCTTGTGGAAGGCCACGGCGTTCTTGACGATTGATAAGCCAAGACCGGATCCACCCGTCTCACGCGTGCGACCCTCGTTGATGCGGTAAAAACGCTCGAACAGGCGGTTCAGGTGGCGCTCGTCGGGGATGCCGACGCCCGTGTCCGCGAAGGAGAAGTGGTAAAAACCGGCATCCTCGCGGGAAAGGGTGACGTGGATGGTGACGTCGTTGCCGGCGTAGCGTATGGCGTTGTCCGCCAGGTTGCGGAAGATGGAGTAGACGAGATTGCGGTTGCCCGTCACGCGGAGATCCCCCGGCATGTTCCAGGACATGGTGGCGCGCTTCTCGCGGAGGGCAATCTCGAGGTCGTCCCGCAGGTCGCGGAGCAGCGCGGGGAGGTTCACCGGCTCCAGCTGGAAAGAGTGCGGGGCGTCCTCGATCCTGGTGATGAGGCTCATGTCCTGGATCAGTTCGGAGAGCGCCAGCACCTGGTTGTAGGCGCTGCGGATGAAGTGTCGCTCCTTGCCCGGCTCCAGGTCGCGCGCCAGGACGGTTTCCAGGCAGCCGCGGATGGCGGTCACGGGGGTGCGCAGTTCGTGGGTGATGTTGCCCGTCATCTCTTGTTTGAGGAGGCGGGTTTTTTCTTGACGGGTGACGTCGTTGATGATGATTTCAAAGCTGTTGTCGTCGAAGATGTTCACGCGGACGTCGAAACTTTTCCCCTGTTTGTTGACGCGGGTGGCGAATCGCGGTTCCCGTCGGGCGGCGAGGAAGGCGGCTACCCCGGCAAACGCGCGGTCGGCGAGGAGGAGGGAGGGGTCACCGTTGGCCTCGTCCACGATGGTGTTGAGGTAGCGGATAAAGAGGTCGTTGGAGAATTCTACCGGGCCGTCGGCGGAGAAGAAGCAGACGCCCTCGCCGGATCCCTGGACGTGCTGGAGGAGTTTTTCGCGTTCGAGGGCGATGGTTCGCTCGCTCTCCTTGAGGCGTCGGTAGTTGGCGTCGATTTTGGCGACGACTTCGCCCAGCTCGTCGCGGGATCGGGGGGAGGGGGGCGGGGCGGCGCCCGTGTCGCTGTCGACGGCGTGGGTGAAGTCGCGGAGGCGGCGGACGGCGTTGCCGAAGCGGTGGGCGACGTAGCCGGCGAGGGCGAGGACGATGAGGAAGAGGGCGGCGACGTAGTAGAGGAAGATGTTGTCCGGCTCCAGGAGGCGGCGCACGCCGGGGTCGTAGGGGAGGGCGACGCGGGTGTAGCCGGCGGGGACGCGGAGGGCGTGGTAGAGGTATTCGGTGTCGTTGGAGGAGGAGCGACGGATGTCCGATCCCCGTCCCGTTTGGCGGGCGGCGATGATTTCGGGACGGTCGGCGTGGTTGCCGGGGTGGGCGCCGGGGGGGAGGGCGTTGTCGCGGAGTACCTCGCCGGCGTTGTCGATGATGGTGAGGCGGGTTTCCGGCGGGAATAGTGTCAGCAGCGAGTCCAGGGCGGCGGGGTCGTCGGGATGGCGCGCCAGCAGGGCGTCGACGATGGAGGCGTGGGCGTCCAGTCGTTCTTCGAGGGCGCGGGTTTTGTGCGCTCGCTCGCCGGCGCGCTGGAACCAGGCGACGCCGCCGGCGAAGAGGAGGAAGAGGGCGAGGAGGTAGAGGAATAGCCTCCGCCCGTAGCCAATGTTCACGTGGTGGGGATGTTGAACCGGTAGCCGTAGCCAGACCGGTTGGAGATCATGGTGGCGCGGGCGCCGAGTTTTTTGCGGAGGCGGGTGACGTGGACGTCCACGGTGCGCTCGGTGATGAAGGGGGTTTCGCGCCAGACGGTGTCGATGATTTCCCCGCGGGAGAATACGCGTCCGGGGTTGCCGGAGAGGAGGGAGAGGAGTTCAAATTCGGTTTTCGTCAGCGGCACGCGCTCGCGGCCGACGAGGAGTTCCTTGAGGTCGAGATCCACGGTGACGTCGCCGAAGACGAGGGCGCGGCCGGCGGCGGGGCCTCCCGGTTCCTGGCGCTTGAGTACCGCCCGGACGCGGGCGACGACCTCTTTGATGGAAAAGGGTTTGGAGATGTAGTCGTCGCCACCGACGGAGAAGCCGGTGAGCATGTCGTTTTCGGTGTCCTTGGCGGTGAGGAAGATGACGGGTACCTGGTTTTTGTTGCGCCGCAGCATCTCCGTGAGTTTGTAGCCGGACATGCCGCCCATCATCACGTCCAGCAGGAGGAGGGAGCAGGGGGAGGATAGTTTTTCCAACGCCTCCTCGGCCGAGTAGGCGCAGGCTATTTCGAAGCCTTCGTTGGCGAGGTTAAATTCGAGTATTTCGCAAATGACGGCGTCGTCGTCGACGATGAGGATTTTTTGTGCCATGGCGTTTTTTTTTGCAAAGATAGTATAGCGTTTCAATTTTTTACGCGGGACGGGGGGTCAACCGAACCGGCCGGCGACGTAGCGGCGGGTTTGGTCGTGGTCGGGGTCGGCGAAGATTTTTTTGGTGCTGCCGAACTCCACCAGCTCGCCGAGCATGAAGAAGGCGGTGCTGTCGCTGACGCGGGCGGCTTGCTGCATGTTGTGGGTGACGATGACGATGGTGTAGTCGCGCTTGAGCTGGTCGATTAATTCCTCGATTTTGGCCGTGGAGATGGGGTCGAGGGCGGATGCCGGCTCGTCCATCAACAGCACGGAGGGCGATACGGCCAACGCCCTGGCGATGCACAACCGCTGCTGCTGGCCGCCGGAGAGGGCGAAGGCGGAGGCGCGGAGCTTGTCGCGTACCTCGACCCAAAGGGCGGCGGCGCGGAGGGATTCTTCCACGCGGGCGGCGATGAACGACCGGTCGCGGGCGCCGTTGACGCGGAGGCCGTAGGCGACGTTTTCGAAGATGGACTTGGGGAAGGGGTTGGGTTTCTGGAATACCATCCCCACGCGCTTGCGGAGGGCGTCGACGTCTACCGATTTGTGGTAGATGTCCTCGCCGTCGATGAGGCACTCGCCCGTCAGCCGGGTGCCGTCGATGAGGTCGTTCATCCTGTTGAAGAGGCGGAGGAAGGTGCTCTTGCCGCATCCCGACGGGCCAATGAGCGCCGTCACCGCCCGCGCCTCCACGCGGATGGTGACCTCCTTGAGGGCGCGGAAGTCGGCGTAGTAAAAGTTCACGTTTTTGGTCTCGATCATGGTCTGCTTCCCCGCGGTTTTCGTCTCTATCGCGGTTGGTTTCCCGGCGTCTTTTGTCTCTATCGCGGTCAGTATTCCCGCTTCTTTTGTCTCTATCATGGTTAATCTCTCTTGGTTTTTTTTCCGATGCAGGCGCGCGTGGCCGTCGCCAGCAGGTTTACCGCCAGCACGATGATGACCAGCACCAGGGCAGTGCCGTAGGCCTTCGGTCGGGCGCCGGCGATGTCCGTGCCGCTGGTGGCGATGACGTAGAGGTGGTAGGGCAACGCCATCACCTGGTCGAGTATTCCCGACGGCAGCTTCGGCATGGAGTAGGCGACGGCGGTGAAAAGGATCGGGGCAGTCTCCCCGGATACCCGCCCTACCGACAGGATTAATCCCGTGATGATGTTGGGCATCGCCACGGGGAGCGTCACCCGGAGGATCGTCTCCAGCTTGCCCGCTCCCAACGCCCGGCTGCCGGCGCGATGGTCGTCCGGGATAGCCCGCAGCGCCTCCTCCGTGGAGCGGATGATGAGCGGTAACACCAGCAACGCCAGCGTGCAGGAGCCGGCGAGGATGGAGTCCCCGAAGCCGAAGGCGCGGACGAATAGCGCCATCCCGAATAGCCCGAAGACGATGGAGGGGATGCCGCCCAGGTTGTTCGTCATCACGCGGATGACGCGCGCCAGCCACCGGTCGCCCAGGTACTCGCGCATGTATATCCCGGACATCACGCCCACGGGAAAGGCGATCGCGAGGCTCCCCAGCACCAGGTACAGCGTGCCGACGATGGCCGGGAGGATGCCGCCGTCCGTCATCCCCTTCCGCGGGAAGGTGGTGAGAAATTCCCAGTTGATTGCCCCGGCGCCGCGGTAGATGATGAATCCGAGGATCCATCCCAGGATTGCCACTACCGCCAGCCCCAGGAGGCGAAAGGTGGTGAAGGCTACGCGTTGTTTTGTTTTCCTGCTGATCATGTCAAATGTTCTTGGGGCGCGAGCGCGCCGTCATCAGTTCCGCCGTCAGGTTGATGGCCATCGTCACCGCGAAGAGGATGCAGCCCAACAGGAATAGCGCCCGGTAGTGCGCTCCCCCGGCCGGCGCCTCGCCAAGTTCGGCGGCGATGGTGGCGGGAATCGTCCGCACCGGTTCCAGCAGCGAACGGGGCAGCACGGCGGCGTTGCCCGTGACCATCAGCACGGCCATCGTCTCGCCCACGGCGCGACCGATGCCCAGCACCGTCGCCGCCGCGATGCCGGAGGAGGCGCCGGGGAGTACCACCCGACAGATCGTCTGCCAACGGGTGGCACCCAACGCCAGGCTTGCCTCGCGCTGTGCCCGCGGTACGCCCCGCGTGGCGTCCTCGGCGAGGGTGATGATGGTGGGCAGTGCCATGATCGCCAGGACGAGGCTGCCGGTCAAGGCGCTTTCGCCCACGGGGAGGTCGAATGTCTTTTGGATGAGCGGCGCCAGCACTACAAGTCCAAAGAAGCCGTATACCACCGACGGGATGCCGGCCAGCAGTTCGATGGTGGGTTTCATCCAGGCGCGCATCCTCGCCCCGGCCAGTTCGGAGAGGTAAATGGCGGCGCCGATCCCAAGAGGCAACGCCAGGAGGATGGCCGCGAGGCTTACCAGCAGCGTCCCCAGGATCAAGGGCAACGCCCCGAAGCGAGGAGAAGGGGAGGCCGCGGGTTGCCACTCCCGGCCGGTGAAGAAGTCCGAGGGGGTGATGTTGCCGAGGGATAGGTGGCGGGCGATTTTTGTGCCGGGCAGGTAGTCGGCGTGGAGGAAGGCGATGATGCCGGGGGTGCGGGCGATGAGCGCCTCGACGCGCGGGATGACGCTGGCGGGGTCGTCGTCCATCGCGCCGCCGCCGGTGAAGAGGTCGTCGACGCGGAAGGGAACGATGGCGCCGGGGCGCCCTCCTACCTCTTTCCAATCGGTGATCTCCCCGTCGAATATCCGCTTGACTTGCCCCGCGTCAAGGGTCGGTACCGCGTTTTCCGCGTGCACGCACAGGCCGTAGCCCCGCTCTACCGCGGGGGAACGGAATAGCCCGAAGCCCTCGCGGAAAAGAAACGCGATGATCAAAAAAACGACGAGGCTTGTCACCCCCCCGCTCAGGGTAAACAAGCCTTCGATCGTGTGCTTTGCAAGTCGTCTCGTCCATTTCATGCCGTCGCTGCCTATTGGTTTCGTCGCGAAAGTAGCGGCGGCGGGTTACAAGCGCGTGACGAGAATGTTACGAAACGGCTACCGTTTTTTACCGCGCCCGTCGCCGCCGGACAAATTGCTTCATCCGGCGGGCGGTGCGGGTTAGTCCTCGTCGTCGTCCTCGCCGCCTTCGTGGCTCAGTACCACGTCGCGTACCAGGTAGGCTTCGTTGCCGGACGCGTCGGTGCAGTAGACCTCCATGTGGTAGGGGCCGGGGGTGGCGTTTGCCGCGATGATGATGTCGTGATGGTGGACGTGGGTGCTTTTTTTTCCGGAGACATCCCACGAGCGGTCGTAGGTGAAGGAGATGGTTTCTTCGTCGGCGCGGCTGTCGTGTCCGTGCCCGTCGAAATTGTCGTGGAAGGCCACGCGGTAGGATTTCAGCGCTTCGTTGTCGGACAAGTCCATCTCGAAGTGCACGCCCGCGCCAATCCGCAGGGTGTCGCCGTCGGCCGGCTCTTCCAGGTCGATGACCGGGCTTACGTTGTCACTATCCTCGCAAGCCGCGGCGAGGAATAAAGCCGTGACCGCGAAGGCCAGGCATCTCCAAAACGTTTTTGTTTTCATTGCATGTGATTTTAAAAAGATACTCTGATTACCATCTGGATGTCGCATCCCGGTTCCGGGATCTCCACCTTCCGGTAAAAACTCAAATGGTTATGATAACGCGTCCCCAGCAGGTTCTGGAGCGAGAGGGTGACCTCCGCTCGCGCCCCACCCAGGGAGAGAGTGCCCGTGGCGCCGGCGTGAAACAGATTCGCGCCGGGCGTTGGATCCTCGTTCCGCGCCACCTGCCGCTGGGTGGCCGTGCACTGCCACTCCGCGTGACACCGGAAACGCGCGCCGCCCCACGAAAGAACGTTGCGCGCCGATGCCGGCGGCGAAAAACTCAACGGTACGCGCGCGTCCCGATTGCGCGTGTACACGTACTCTCCCGTGAAATGGTAGCGGAACCCGCCGGGGAGATCCATGCCCAGGGATAATTCGGCGCCGGCGAAAACCACCCTGGCTCCCGCGTAACGATAAATCTGCCCGGCATGAGGAAGCACCGACCATTCACCGGTCGGGATCAGGTAAATATAATTCCTGAAAAAACTGCAAAAGGGAGAGAACGAGAAGGAGAACCCCGCCCCCTCGCGGGTGTAGGACAAGTCCAGCTGCCAGCCCCGCTCGGAGGACAACGAGGGGTCGCCCTGCTCGTGGCGAAAGGCGCCGTGGTGAACCCCGTTCGAGGCCAACTCGTGGGCGCCGGGGAGACGAAAGCCGCGACCCGCGTTGATCCTGAGCGATTGCCTCTCGTCGACGCGCCACTCCGCGCCAAACGATGCCGACACGTCGCCAAAGTGCCGACGGGCGCCGTACGCGCGCCACCGGTAGTACTCTATTTCTGCTTCGTCGTAACCCCGCCCGCGGAGGTAGTCGGCCAGGTAGACGTCCTCGCTCGCGGCGACCGACACGCGCCCGCGATCGTACCGCGCCCCCCCGCTTGCCGAGAAGCGCTCACCCACGCGGAAGGTGAAGAGGGCAAACAACCCCGTCGTCCACCGGTCGTAGTCGGGCAACAGGAAGGCGTATCCCCCCACGCGGTTCCACTGCCCCTGGGCGTCCCAACCGACCGTCCACTCGCGCCCCTCCGTGCCCCACCGCGCGCTGGCCGACGAGCTGAGCGTCTCCAGGAAAAAGGACAACTCCCTGTCGGGAAACCGCTCCGGTGGCTGCTGCCCGCCGTAATGGGTGTGGAATAGACTCCACTCCTCGCGGCGATTTCCCTGGTAGCCGGCGTCCCAGGAGAACAACGCCCCCCATCGCGCCAGCTGCTGCCGGGTGGATAGCTTCAGGTGATTGACCACGCTGTAAGGCATCTCCACGTTCCACCTGTTGCCGTCGTCGGTCAGGCGAGAGGCGTCCGGGATCCCGTGCGCGCCGGGGAAGAAGCCCACCTTCTGGTACGCGTTGCTCGCCGCCAGCCAGCCGTGGTAGCCGCCGGAGAGGTACTCCACGTGCCCCTCGGCATCCCGCTCCGCGCCCGCCGTGTTCTTCAACGCCCGGCCGTGTATCGGCAACCGGCGCGTCAGATAGACAATCGTGTCGGTGGGCACCCGGTAATCGCCGAAATGCCGCTCGGAGTAACGAAACCGGGTGAACCAGCTCCCGCGCTTTGCCCCGACCATCACCGATCCTCCCAACGTCCCGTTTACCGACTTCGCCATCATCGCCACCTCCCCGTATATCCCCTCCTTCGCCGGCGGCAGCCCGCGCGAAATCTCCACGGCGCCCCCCATCGCGTCGCTCCCGTACAGCAGCGACACCGGCCCCTTCACCACCGTCACCCGCTCCACCCCGAAGGCGTCAATCTCCAGCCCGTGATCCGCCCCCCATTGCTGCCCCTCTTGCTTGATCCCGTTCTCGGATACCACCACGCGATTGAATCCCATCCCCCGGATCACCGGCTTCGCGAAGCCCGACCCGATGTCCATCGAACGAACACCCGCCACGCGCCCCAGCGTCCGCGACAAGTCGCCCGTGAAGAACTCGCGCAGGAATCCCCTGCCCGCCACCTCCACCGGCAAGGCCAAACTGCGTCCGCTGCCGCTTGTCGCGCCGCGAACCACCACGCCCTCCAGCCGCACGCTACCGGTGGTGTCACACCCACCGTCCGCGACGGGGGATACCGCCAGCAGACAAGCGCACGCCGTCGGGAAAAAACCGACAACCATACTCCAGGAATTTTAAAGGTAAAAGGAAAAAGAAAATCGCGCGTCACCCGCCTCGACGGGGAGAATCACGCCACCGGGGGCGCCCGCGAGGGAAGGGAGAATACCCGGTGAACGAGGACGTCCACCCGGCGCTCCACCCGCATCACCCTTCCCGCGAAGGGGGCAGCGGGAATCTCCGCCTCGTCCGCGTCGACGAAGCAGAAGTAAGCGAAATGACAAATCGCGCAACTCGTGCAATCGTGCGTCGCGTGTCCGTTCCCCGCCGTCACCCCCGCGGGATGACACGCGTGAACGCCCTTCACCGCGAACGGTGACAGGAACACGGCCATCAGCAGCCATGCCAGGAAAATCCTATTTTTCGCGCTCTTTTTCACGGACACTTTCTAAATGGATCGACACGTTTGAAAAACAACTCGCTGCAAGGGCGAAAAAAAACGCCCCGGCGGCAAAAAAAAATTAACTCGCGGCGAAGGTACGAAAAGAAACCAAACCACCAACATCCCCTCCCGCCGAAAACGCCGCCGACCATCGCCGCGGTCGAAATTCACCCCCGCCTCGTCCCGCCCCCGCGTATTCCTGCCGATATATTTCTACCTTCGCGCCGTGATTCCCCGGTAGGGAACCCCGACTTTAAACACTTAAAAATAAAAGATATGAAAAAAATCCTTATCCTTGGAGCCGGTGGACAGATCGGCTCCGAACTCGTCCCGCACCTGCGCGCCATCTACGGCAACGACAACGTTATCGCCACCGATGTCAACGCGGAAAAATGCAAAAATATCGCCGGCTCCGGCCCCTTTGAACCCCTCAACGCCCTCGACGGCGAGGCCTTCAACACCATCGTCAAGAAGCACCGCGTGGACACCATCTTCAACCTCGTCGCCCTCCTCTCGGCCACCGGCGAACGCGACCCCCGCCTCGCCTGGGACGTCAACATCGGCGCCCTCACCAACTCCCTCTACATCGGCAAGGAAAACCACTGCGCCGTCTTCACCCCCAGCTCCATCGGCGCTTTCGGCAACGACACCCCCAAGGACAACACCCCACAGGACACCCTCCAGCGCGCCAACACCACCATCTACGGCGTCTG